>CAZUZZ010000149.1:0-4968 GCA_964625055.1 uncultured Bacteroides sp.
TTCCTGACATAAACGGAATAGATCACTTTGTTCCTCAAATCTGTTTTTGTATGATTTGCCATAACATTTTCCTCCTTAAACTTTAATTATGTTATATGAGCCATAGGAAAAGCACCCACTTCAAAGTGGATGCTTTCATCTAATTCAATAACACGTGTTTCTCTCCATCCTGCTCGACTTCCTCCAGAAGCTGTGTCACTGCTTTCCCAAGCACCGGATGTATCTCATAGGGTGCGATCTGTGCCAGTGGTTTTAAAACAAAATCCCGGTTTTTCATATCCCGGTGGGGGATGGTAAGCTTCTCCGTATCCATCACCCTTCCCTCATACAGAAGAATATCCAGATCCAGCGTTCTGGGGCCCCACCTCTCCTTGCGCTCTCTGGCCTCCTGCCGCTCGATTCCCTGCAGCTTCTCCAAAAGCTTCTCCGGTGTATAGAGGGTATCAATGGACAGAGCGCCGTTCAGATAATCCGCCTGCTCCACGCCGCCATAAGGAGTCGTCTCTATCCAGTCCGAAACGCGCAGGACTCTGCACTTCTCATCGGTGAGCAAAGCCTCCACCGCCGCATTCAAATGGGCCTTTCTGTCGCCTATATTAGAACCACAGGCGATATAGGCACGATTCCATCCTCTGGTGATCTTCACGGAGACCGAACCGAAAGGAATCGCGATCGGCGCCTCCGGTTTTTTTATTTCCATGGTGAGCCGCCGTACATGAGGAAACTGTAATAACAGGGCCTCTGAAGTTTTTTCCGCTGCCGTCTCAATCAGCTTGTAGGTATGCTCCGTAAGGTAGGTGTGCAAAAAACGGCACACCACCCCATAGTTTGTAGACAATCCCAGATCGTCCGCAATCCCCGCCGCCCTCGTATCTGTCTCCAAAGCGACGCTGACATAAAAATTCTGACCCTTCTCGTTTTCCTGTTGGTATACTCCGTGATGAGCGTATACCTGCAGATCCTCTATTATGATCTGATCCATGCTCTTTCCCGCCATTCCATCACAGTCGTTATGTATATTAATTCTTATAACCGTCGCGGATTGCCTCTGTCATTTTCACCGCCCGCACATTTTCCTTCACATCATGCACACGTACGAACATAACGCCTCTCTGTACGCCGTAAACGGTCGTCACCAGCGTTCCCTCCATGCGCTCGGCCACCGGCAGATCCAGCCCCATTCCTATCACGGACTTGCGGCTTGCGCCGAGAAGCAACGGGCAGCCCAAAGAATGGAACTTCTGCAGATTATCAATGATCTCCAGATTATTCTCATAGCTTTTACCGAAGCCGATGCCGGGATCCAGAATGATCTTATCATAGGTGATTCCCGCCTTATTTGCCAGTTCCAGAGAAGACTCCAGGTCCCAGAAGATCTCCTCGATCAGATTGTTATACTTCGGCTCCTTGCGGTTATGCCCCAGACAGCAGGGAAGGCCGGATTCCGCGATCACCTGTGCCATCTTGTCATCGTATTTCAGCCCCCAGATATCATTGATCATATCTGCACCGGCCGCAATGCCCGCTTTTGCCACCTCAGACTTGTAGGTATCCAGAGAAATCGGAACATTAAATCTGGATTTGATGGCTTCGATCACCGGAACGACTCTCTCGATCTCTTCCTGATCAGACACTCTGGTAAAACCGGGCCGTGTAGATTCTCCGCCCACATCCACAATGTCCATACCATCTGTTATCATTTGCTCTACGTGATATAATGCCTGATCCAGCTCCGTATACTTCCCGCCATCAGAAAAAGAATCAGGTGTTACGTTAAGAATTCCCATCACATAAGCATGTCCTTTTGTCCTAAAATCTCTCTGTCCAATCCTCATTTTACTCTCCTCCGTATTATAATTGATATACTTACTTATCCACAGGATTTCACTTCGTTAAATCCTGATTATATATTGTTCTGGTCCTGTATCTTGGAATCACCCAGCATCCGAAAAAATAACTCCTGTAACTCCGGTTTTTCCTGAAAACATCCTCTGGATGCCATGGTCACTGTTCTGCTTCCCGGCTTTTCCACCCCCCGCATCGTCATGCACATATGCTCTGCTTCCAGCAGCACCATCACTCCCTGCGGCTTCAGATGCTCCATGACCGCCTCTACGATCTGTATTGTCATCTGCTCCTGGATCTGAGGTCTTCTGGCGTAAACCTCCACGGTTCTTGCCAGCTTACTGAGACCCACCACCTTGCCGTCCGGCAGGTATGCGATATGAGCCTTCCCGTAAAAAGGCATCAGATGATGTTCGCAGATAGAATAAAAGGTGATATCTTTTACCAGAACGATCTCATTGCTCGCTACCGCGAAGGTCTTGGACAGATGCGTTGACGCATCCTCCTCCATTCCAACGAAGATCTGCTCATACATTCGCGCGATCCGCTCCGGTGTCTCCCGCAGTCCCTCTCTGTCCACATTTTCGCCGATGCCCTCTAAGAGCAGTCGGACCGCCTCTTTAACTTTCGTCTGATCTACCATGGGTGTCTCTCCTGATCGTATCTCTGTGTTCGACTATATCCATCAGTTCTCCCAGATAGGAGAGAGAGCCGAACGCTATGATCACGGTGTCCTTATCCTTTCCCACAAGGAGATAGGCTATCTCCACCGCCTCCTGTACACTGTCCGCCGCCGTCACAGCGCCATGGTACTCTCTGGCAGTCTGTGCCAGATCGAGTGCCGGCAGTGCGCGGTCCCCTATGGGCGGCGTCACCGTGATAATGTGGGATGCCAGAGGAAAGGTAGCGCGAATCACCTTATCATACTCTTTATCCCGTAACATTCCCATTATATAAATAATTTTACGGTTTGTAAAATAAAACCGAATGCTTTCCGCTAATTTCACTGCGGCGTCTTCGTTGTGGGCGCCGTCCGCAATAAAGAGCGGTCTCTTGGCAAGCACATCAAACCGCCCAGGCCACCGCGTTTCCAGAAGACCCTTCCTCAACTTCTCCTCCGGCACCGTAAAACCGCATCTGGCAAGCGCCAGCACCGTCTCCACCGCCAACACCGCATTCTCGATCTGAAACTGTCCCGGCATGGCGATCTCCAGATTTTTATAGCGATCATAGCTAAAGCTCTGTTTGGTCACGCCATATTTGATCTGCTTCGTCCGTGACACATCCGCCGTCAAAAACTTACTCTTCTTCAAAACCGACGCCTGCCGCAAAATCTTCATAACCTCAGGATCCTGCTTTACGGAAATTGTATAACATTTGTTTTTTATAATGCCTGCCTTCGCCTGTGCGATCTCAGAAAGACTCTCTCCCAGAATGTCCATATGGTCCATACTGATGGACGCAAAGGCTGCCACCAGCGTATTGTTCACCACATTCGTGGCATCCAGCGCACCGCCCAGCCCGGTCTCCAGAACCACCAGTTCACAGGCTTTATCCAGAAAATATAAAAAAGCTACCGCCGTCTCCACCTCAAAAAGGGTGGGATGCGGAAGTCCTTCCGCCGCCATCGCTTCCGCCGCCGTTTTCACAGGCTCCAGATACTTACACAGTCCCGACTGGGTGATCATACGACCATCCACCTGAAACCGCTCCCGGTACTCCCTCACCGTGGGGGAAATGTATCTGCCCACCCGGTAGCCCGCCGTCTGCATCACCGTGGAAACATAAGCCAGGGTGGAACCCTTTCCGTTGGTCCCGGCTATATGTACAAATTTTAACTGCTCCTGAGGATCCCCCAGCCGTTCACACAGCAGACGCATGGTCTCCAGCCCCATGACACTGCCAAGAGGCCGCAGTTCTTCTATATAATCCATGGCTTCCCGATAGTTCATGTGCCCCTCACTTTTTATTATATTAGGAAATTGCAACAGTGTAAAACCTCGAAGGAGAATGCGACGCATTCTCTTAATCGAGTGCGCAGGCACTCGATTTTTGAAAGACCGATGTATCCATAACGAATATTATATAAACAAACCGTCTATACTGTTCTTATGAAAAAATTGATACACAACTTCATTCACTGTGGCCTGTTGGGGTGGTTTTTAGAGATCACCTTCACGGCCTTTCACGCCTTTCGCAGACGGGATCTCACACTGCCCGGCGCCACCTCCATCTGGATGTTTCCCATCTACGGTATGGCCGCCCTGCTCGCTCCCCTCTGCCACCTGATCCGAAACCGCTCTCTGCTGTTTCGCGGTCTCACCTATACCGGCCTGATCTTCACCGGTGAATTTTTCACAGGCATATGGCTGAACCGCCGCAAGCTGTGTCCCTGGAACTATGAGCGCTCCCGCTGGAACCTAGCCAAGGTGATCCGCCTTGACTATGCTCCCTGCTGGTTCGTCACAGGACTGCTATTCGAGCGTCTCCTGCGGGAAAACGACCCTTCTCTGCGCCCGGACTAGCCGCTCCGGCATCAGTCCACATCAATATCGTCAGCGTCTATGTTTAACGTATTCAAGGTCCGGCGTTTTCTCCGGGCCACCTCGGACGCGTACAAAATATAGTTCTTGACCTCTTTCGCGTGCTTGATATGCTCTAATAAAAGCTGCGGATGGGTGTTGTCCCCTGTAAAGCAGGCCACCGTTCCCAGCCCGAAAATACGCTCTGCCAGGCTGGTTCTCAACTCCACATCCTGAACCTTATATAAATAACAATCGTTCTCTTTTGTGCTGAGCAGACCCTCATCAATGGTGATCACCCGCTCGTTGATCGTATATTTCGTAAAAGTAAAGGGAAGACCGAAAAACAGCCACCGCTTGCGCTCCACGTATTCCTTTCCGCTCTCCTGCTCCTTGTCTTCTTCTATCTCTAAATCTTCCTCTAACATTTCTCTGTTTTCTTCCATAATAACCTCTCCATCTTGTCTATCTTTACATCATTCGCAGTGCACTCGGAATCCTTCAGATTGCCTACGTGAATATCTTACCACATCCCTTTGTATTTCACAAGTTACACTTCCCCTTGCACGCCACCCCTGCTTTATGCTATGATGTATAAAAC
>CAZUZZ010000150.1:0-4957 GCA_964625055.1 uncultured Bacteroides sp.
TTTTATGTGCAGACCCGTGCAGTGGAAGTATGCCACTAAAGTGGCGCACGGGTCGCACGGCGAGTAGGGAGAAAATCTTCCCTACTCGATTCGCGAATCCATACATATTTGGCAAGGAGGGATAATAGATATAATAAATAAGAAATTGCAGGAGTGACCTAGTTTGCGCGGAGTCAATAAGAGAATCATCGTATGGTTTGTACTGGGATTTTTATTGACAGACACTCTGTTTCAGATCTTGACTATAACAGTCAATGCAGCGCCGGAGCTGGCAACGCCATCCTACATCGTGATGGAGGCATCTACGGGGCAGGTGATCTGCGAGCAGGATGCGGATACGAGGAGGAGTCCGGCCAGTATCACAAAGATCATGACGCTGCTTATCGTTTTTGAGCATCTGAAAAACGGCAGGATCCATCTGGAGGATCAGGTGACCACCAGCGCCTACGCGAAATCCATGGGAGGTTCACAAGTTTTTCTGGAGGAGGGAGAGACACAGACGTTAAAGACCATGATCAAGTGTATCGCGGTGGCGAGCGGTAATGACGCCAGTGTGGCGGTGGCGGAGTACATAGCGGGGAGTGAGGCGGAGTTTGTCAAGCTGATGAATGACAAGGCGGAGAGTCTGGGGATGCAGAATACGCACTTTGAGGATTGCTGCGGGCTGACAGATTCCGATGACCATTTTTCCTCAGCCAGGGATGTGGCGATCATGTCCAGAGAGTTGATCACCAAATACCCGGAGGTGTTTGACTATACTACTATCTGGATGGAAGATATTGAGCATAAAACGGCGCAGGGTACCAGTACCTTTACCCTGTCCAGCACCAACAAGCTGTTAAAGCAGTATGAGTGGACGACAGGATTGAAAACCGGATCCACCTCCAAGGCGCTCTATTGTCTCTCTGCTACAGCCAACAAGGACGGCATGGAACTGATCGCGGTGGTCATGGCTGCGCCGGATCCCAAGACCCGGTTTCAGGATGCCATGTCGCTTTTAAGCTATGGCTACAGTGTGAGCCAGATGTACACAGATGAAAATAAGGATCCGCTGCCGGCGCAGAAGGTAGAAGGCGGTATCGAGGATACCGTCAATCTGGTGTATGCGGAGCCCTTCCAGTATCTGGATACGGCGGGAAGCAACCTGAATGAGATTGAGAAGGAGATCAGTCTGCCGGGTACCGTGACAGCGCCGATCGCAGAGGGGGATGCTGTCGGAGAGGTGGTCTATAAGCTGAACGGCACCCGCATCGGAAGCATATCCATTCTGGCGGCCAAGGGGGTCGAGAAGGCACAGTACATGGATTATTACAAGAAGCTGTGGGGATACTATCTGATGAATAGATAGAACAAAAGTTCGCTGATTGCGATGAAGTAGGGGTTGTGTTACACTTTAAAGGTGGCTGCCGGACGGAGGCGTCCGGCGGTTTCCTGTGTTTTGGCGGAAAACGGGCGGGGAGTGGGTATGGTGAAAATTTTTTTCCTCATAATTATCTTGATCATTTTGATATGTCTGCTCTCGGCTGTTTTGGACAGCAGTCGTTTTGTGACTGTTTCCTATGAGATCAGATCGGACAAGCTTGCAAAGCCCTGCAGAATGGTGCTGCTGTCGGATCTGCACAACAGGTCTTTTGGCAGAGATAATGAGAGGCTGATTCGGAAGATAACGGAGCTCTCTCCCGATGGGATCCTGGTGGCGGGGGATATGCTCACTGCCACAAAAGGACATGACTACGGCGCGGCGCTCCGCCTGATGGAAAGACTCTCCGAAGCCTATCCGATCTATTATGGCATGGGAAACCATGAGTATCGGCTGGAGCTGTACCCGGATCAGTATCCGGGGATGTATGAGGGATATCTTAAGGGGCTGCGCGCGGCGGGTATCGAGCCTTTGATCAATGAGAGTACCTGTCTGCCGGCATGGAATGTGGCGGTCTGCGGCGTACAGATTGACCGCTGTTATTATAAGCATCTGCGCAAAGAACCGATGGAGAGCGAGTATCTGCCCAGGATTCTGGGGGAGGCGAGTGAGGATGCCTTTCAGGTGCTCATCGCCCACAATCCGGCTTATTTTGAGGATTATGCCGCGTGGGGAGCGGATCTGGTGGTGTCGGGCCATGTGCATGGCGGCATTATGCGGCTGCCGGTGCTTGGCGGGGTGCTGTCACCCAGTCTTACCCTGTTTCCCAAGTATGATGGCGGCAGATTTACCTGCGGGAAAAGTACGATGATCTTAAGCCGCGGGCTGGGGAGTCACACGATCCCCCTGCGGTTTTTTAATCCCGGCGAGCTTGTGGTGATCGAGCTTTTGCCGGAAAAATAGATAGGCAGTTTTGAGAGAGGAAAGAGAATGGCGATCCCGGTAAAATTAGAGGTGTTTGAAGGCCCGTTAGACCTGCTTTTACACCTGATCGATAAAAACAAAGTGGATATCTATGATATTCCCATCGTGGAGATCACAGAGCAGTATCTGGAATATATCCAGCAGATGGAGACGGAGGATATGAATGTCATGAGTGAATTTCTGGTCATGGCGGCGACTCTGATCGATATCAAATGCAGGATGCTCCTGCCCAAGGAAGTGAATGAGGAAGGGGAGGAGGAAGACCCTCGGGCAGAGCTGGTGGAAAAACTGCTGGAGTACAAGATGTGTAAATATATGTCCTATGAACTCAGGGACCGTATGGTGGACGCGGAGCGTAATCTCTACAAGATGCCTACGCTGCCGCCGGAGGTAGCCGATTACCGGCAGCCGGTTGACTATGAGGAGCTGATCGGCGATATGACGTTAAACAAGCTTCACGAGATCTTCCGCCAGATGATGAAGCGGCAGGAGGATAAGATCGATCCTGTCAGAAGCACCTTTGGCAAGATTGAGAAGGATGAGATCGATCTGGATCTGAAGACTACATATGTGGAGGCTTATGTGAGGAGCCATAAGAAATTCAGCTTCCGGAAACTGTTGGAAAAACAACACAGCAAAATGGAGGTCATCGTGACCTTTCTGGTGATCCTGGAGATGATCAAGACGGGAAGGATCGGCATTGAGCAGGAGGATACCTTTTCGGATATCATCATCACGGCGAAGGAGACGGCGGATAACGGGCCGGTGCAGTTGACCAGTGTCAGCTGACAGGGAGGAAAACATGGAAAAAGATAAGGCAAAGGCGGTGCTTGAGGCGATTCTTTTCACTATGGGAGATTCGGTGGAGATTGACAGGCTGGCAGCCGTGATCGAGGAAGAGGAAGAAACCACAAGACAGCTTCTGGAGGAAATGGCGGCGGAGTATGAGAAGCAGGATCGGGGGATCGCGCTCACTACGCTGGACAATGCGGTGCAGCTGTGCACCAAGAGCGAATTTTATGAATATCTGATCAAGATCGCTACGGCACCGAAGAAATTTGTACTCACGGACACGTTGTTAGAGACGCTGTCCATCATAGCCTACAAGCAGCCCATCACCAGACTGGAGATCGAGAAGGTGAGAGGGGTCAGCTGTGACCACGCGGTGAACAGACTTCTGGAGTTTGACCTGATCACGGAGGTGGGGCGCAAAGACGCGCCGGGACGGCCGCTTTTATTCGGCACCACAGAGCAGTTCCTCAGAAGTTTCGGAGTAAAGTCCATCGAGGATCTGCCGGAGTTGTCTGCGGTGCAGATCGAGGAGTTTAAACAGCAGGCGGAGTCCGAGGTGAATCTGCAGTTGGATATTTGAGGGAGCACGCGCATATATATTAACGAGGAAAACGGCGTTAGGACAGATATATGCGTAGAGGAGAAAAAAAGAAAGAAGTGACCCGAAAAGGGAGATACAGCAGGGTGATTGCCGTGGTGACGGCGGTCGCCTTGTTTTGTTGTCAGATGGTATCCGTCAGGGCGGAAGAGACACAGACGACTGATGAATTGCAACTCTACGCCCAGGCGGCGGTTCTGATGGATGCGGAGTCGGGCAGAGTGCTTTATGGCAAGAATCCGAAGGAAGTGCTGCCCATGGCCAGTACCACCAAGATCATGACCTGTATCCTGGCGCTGGAATACGGCAATCCGGATGAGATCGTGGAGGCTTCCTCCTATGCGGTAAGTATGCCCAAGGTAAAGCTGTATGTGAGATCGGGAGAAAAATATCGCCTGAAAGATCTCCTGTACTCTCTGATGCTGGAGTCTCACAACGATTCGGCGGTGGTGATCGCGGAGGCGGTGGGCGGAAGTGTAGAAGGCTTCGCCGTCATGATGAATCAGAAAGCCCGTGACATCGGCTGTTTTGACAGCTATTTCATCACGCCCAACGGTCTGGATGCGGTGGTGAATGAGACCGGCAGGACCCATTCCACCACGGCGGCGGATCTGGCACGACTCATGGCATACTGTGTGGCGGAGTCCCCCAAGAAAGAAGAGTTTCTGGAGATCACCCGCACGATAAGCTATGACTTCACGGATGCAGATGGACAAAGGAGCTTTCACTGTAATAACCACAACGCCTTTCTGGGCATGATGGAGGAGGCTCTTTCCGGAAAGACGGGATTTACCAATAAGGCGGGCTATTGCTATGTGGGGGCGGTGGAGAGTGAGGGACGTCTCTTTACCGTGGCGCTCCTTGCCTGCGGCTGGCCGAATAACAGGAGTTATAAATGGAGCGATATGAAGAAGCTGGCGGCCTACGGAATGGAACGCTATCAATACCGGGACATCTATGAGGCCAAAGAGTTTGCGGATATTCCGGTGCGAAACGGCATTGCCGGGGAGCAGGGGACGCCCTATGATGAGGCTTTCGTTTCCGTCACTCTGGAGCAGGAAGAGGAGAGCCTGCCATTTCTTTTGTGTGAGGAGGATCGGGTGGAGGTGAGGACCCGGGTGGAGACTGTGCTGGACGCTCCTGTTGCGGCGGGAACAAAGGTAGGGGAGAGCACGATTTCAGAGAATACCTCAGGATTCTGAGCGCATTTCGCAGCCACAACG
>CAZUZZ010000151.1:0-4933 GCA_964625055.1 uncultured Bacteroides sp.
GACAGAGATACCACAGGTTCTCTCATCATCTGCAAAAATGATCTGGCTCACCAGAAAATTGCAGAACAGCTAAAGGTACATTCCCTGAACAGAAGTTATCGGGCCATCGTGCATGGCGTGGTGGCTGAGGAGGAAGGGACTGTGGATGCCCCTATCGGCAGAGATGAGAAGGACAGAAAACGGATGGCGGTGAATCAGAAAAACGGTAAGCCGGCTGTCACTCACTATAGAGTGCTGGAACGTTTTCGGGGACACACTTATATCGAGTGCAGGCTGGAGACGGGACGTACCCATCAGATCAGGGTACATATGACGTCCATCGGGCATCCGCTTCTGGGAGATGAGGTTTATGGGACGAGAAAGACACCGTTTCATCTGGAGGGACAGACCCTGCACGCCTATGTGCTGGGGTTTCTGCATCCGGTAAGCGGGGAATATGTGGAGGTGACGGCGCCCCTGCCGGACTATTTCCAAAGGCTGTTGGAAATTCTTAAAAAAACTTGAAATAACGGTTGTAAAATGATATTATATAAGATATGGTTTTTGGTGAAACTTGAGGGATTATGAAATATACGAGACAGAACATCATAGATATTTTATTGAAGAGCTATGAGGCATATTATAACATTACGGATTACGGGACCTCCAGGGAACCGCTCAGAGCATTGTGTGAGTATTATGAGCACGCCGAGAAATATATGGTTTCTAAGAAGGTTTCGCTCTGGTCGGCGGACAGTGAGGAGTTTATTTATCTTTTTGATGTGCCGCATCTGACAAAGGAGCTCTTTGAAGAATGTAAGAAGACTGCCTACGAGGACGGCATGAACCAAATGCACATTGGCCCGGGGCATATGTATTCCTATATCACGCCCATCATAGTCTGTGACACCTGTGATGAGGATGCCGTAAAGGCATTAAAAAAGTGCCGCATATACAAAAGTTTTCATTTTTCGCTGCATGGCTGGATGGATTTTCATGTGGCTGCGGTCATCGGGGATAGTGACCGGATCGTGTGTAACCATGCCGGACGTACGACAGCGAAAATTTTGAAAAAAGTATTATTTTCCAAAAAATAAGAAAGAAAGGGAGAGTTAGTATGAATTCATTGTTACTGTTAATCATCTGTGTTGCAATTCTCGTCGTTGGTTACATATTCTACGGCGGATGGCTTTGCAAGCAATGGGGCGTGGGTGAGAGCAACAAGCCTACCCCTGCACATGAGATGGAAGACGGTGTGGACTATGTGCCGGCTAAGGCGCCTGTGCTGATGGGCCATCACTTTTCCTCCATCGCGGGAGCCGGCCCTATCACCGGACCGATCGGTGCGGCTATGTTCGGCTGGGTTCCTGTTGTCCTCTGGATTCTGGTGGGTGGTATCTTCTTCGGCGGCGTCCATGACTTTGGCGCGCTCTTTGCATCCATCCGTCACAAAGGACAGTCTATCGGTGAGATCATCTCCACCAATATGAGCAAGAGAGCGAAGCTTCTGTTTACGATCTTCGCTTATCTGACCCTGATCCTGGTGGTTGCGGCATTTGCATCTATCGTGGCTACCACCTTCGGTGCGACTGTGGATGAGGCATCTGGTGCGATCGATGTGGCAGCATCTGCAACGAATGCTTCCGTTGCAATGGTATCCCTGCTGTTTATCCTGATCGCGATTGTGTTTGGTTTTATGGTATATCGTCGGAACGCTTCCATGGCGGTTTCCACGATCCTGGGTGTGGTTGCAATCGCTGCTTGTATGGCGATCGGTATGAATTTCCATCCCATCTACCTGACCACCAATACATGGATGATCATTGTAGGTATCTATATTGCCATTGCATCCGTTACGCCGGTTTGGATCCTGTTACAGCCTCGTGACTACTTAAGCTCCTTCCTGCTTTATGCAATGCTGGCAGTGGCTCTGGTAGGCGTAATCATTTCCCATGCAGGCATGGGCGGTGCTGACGGTCTTGCTGCGTTCAACGGTTTTGCAGTTGATAACGGCAACGGTACCCAGTATCTGTTCCCTGTGCTCTTCACAACAGTTGCCTGTGGCGCTATTTCCGGTTTCCATTCACTGGTATCTTCCGGAACTACTTCCAAGCAGCTTGACAAGGAGACAGATGCAAGACCTATTGCTTACGGCGGTATGCTCTTAGAGTGTGTGCTGGCAGTTATTACGGTATGTGCGATCAACTTTGCTTATAAGAATGGTATCACTGCAGGCGCTACGGCGATCTTCGCAGGCGGTATCTCCCAGATGTACGGTGGCGTTTTCGGTGAGGGTGTGGTTAGAGTTTTGAACACTTTACTGGTACTGACCTACTCCGCATTCTGCCTGACCTCTCTGGATACAGCGACTCGTCTGGCACGTTTCATGTTCCAGGAGTTCTTCCTTGAGCCCGGTCAGACTGTTGATGATGTGAAGGAAGGCTGGAAGAAGGTTGCAGTGAATCCTTACTTTGCGACAATCATCACCGTTATTCTCGGTATCGCACTTGGTATGACAGGTTATTCCAAGATCTGGGGTCTGTTCGGCGCAGCAAACCAGCTCCTTGCAGGTATCGGTCTGCTGGCAGTGGCAACCTGGCTGAGCAATGTTGGCAAGAACAATAAGATGTTCCTGTTCCCTATGGGATTTATGATCATTGTTACGATCTGTTCTCTGTGTGTAACGGTTAAGAATCAGGTTGGTATGATCACAGCAGGCGGCGCAGACTGGGGTCCTTATGCACAGGCAATTCTGGCAGTTCTTCTGATCGTTCTGGCAGTGATCCTCGTGATCGAGGGTATCCAGACGCTGACCAAGAAGAAATCTGCATAAGAAATAAAATAAGAAAAGCAGAAAGAGAGCAGTGAATATCGCTGCTTTCTTTTTGTGTGCGAACGAAAAATGCGAAGCATCCCGGGTCTGCTTGTTGCTGCCAGAATATATAGGAAATTGCGACAGGAAACATTCTGCTTCTATTGCATTTTTTGTGCAAATTATATATAATGGAAGTGAAAATTTACTTAAAAACAGGGGATCGTTAAGACAGGAGGGATTGCTTATATGAATACGATTATTACGATTGGACGTCAGTTTGGTTCCGGTGGCCGTGAGATCGGCAAGAAGGTGGCGGAATATTTTGACATTAAATTCTATGATAAGGATCTTTTGACTAGAGCGGCTAAGGAGAGCGGCTTTTGTGAGGAGATGATCCAGAGCCATGACGAGCGTCCTACCAATTCTTTTCTCTATAATCTGGTGATGGATACCTATTCCTTTGGCTACAATTCCTCCTCCTTTGTGGATATGCCGATCAGTCATAAGGTGTTTTTGGCACAATTTGATACGATTAAGAAAATTGCCAGTGAAGGGCCTTGCGTGATCGTGGGCCGCTGTGCGGATTATGCTCTGCATGACTATCAGAATTGTCTTCACATTTTTATTCATGGGGATGAGGCCTGCAAGGTTAAACGGATCATGGAACGCTTCGATGATATCACCACCGAGCAGAAGGCGATAGATATGATGAATAAGAAAGATAAGCAGAGACAGAGCTATTATAACTATTATGCATCGAAAAAATGGGGACGCGTGGACAGCTATGATCTCGCCGTCAACAGCAGCGTCCTTGGAATTGATGGCTCTGTCAAGCTGATCACACAGTTTGTGGAGGATTTTGAGAATTATCGTTCCCTGTAATCCTCAGAGCTATTGTATTTGGTCACATAAGGCTTATAGCCGCTGGTCTTGTCACGAAGCTCGCTACGGTTTCTGATACGGTCGTATGAGGCGTGGTAGTCTCGCATAAAGTTCAGATTTTGAGTATGCTCGCTGCTTTTTCTGGCTTTGCGCCGCATATAGAAAAAAATCAGAACCGCAACGATAACTGTAAAGAGAAGGACGCTGATCATATGGTTTCCTCCAATTAGGTTTCCTTGGGAGCATTGCCCGTCGGATCTGCAGGTCTGGCGGGTTTATTTTTGTTCTTTTTCTTTACGGGAGGAACATACTCCGTAAAGGCCATGGATTCCTCAATCTGCCCAAGCGTCATATAGGGAGACAGGTCTGTGGGAAGATTCTTTTTTTGCAGCTTTCTGTTGACAAGGGATTTCACTCCTGCGTAGAAAACGGCGAAGATCGGAACGCCAACAACCATGCCGAGGACACCGAACAGCCCACCGAATATGGTGATGGCAAAGATTACCCAGAAGCCGGAAAGCCCTGTGGAATCTCCCAGAATCTTGGGGCCCAGAATGTTACCGTCAAACTGCTGAATGAAAATGATCAGGATACCGAAGTAGAGCGCCTGTTTGGGATCCACCATCAGCACCAGGAGAGCGCTGGGAATGCCGCCGATCCAGGGACCGAAGAAGGGAATCACATTGGTCACACCGATGATCATACTCACCAGGATGGCATATGGCGTACCGATGATGCTGGTACAGACAAAGCAAAGAATACCGATCAGGATGGAATCTACGATCTTGCCGCCGATAAAGCCAATGAAGGTACTGTGGATAAAGCGGAAGTTGGAGATCATCTCGTTACCGGCCTTGCGGTCTAAGACAGCATAGACGATCTTTTTCGCCTGTCCGGCAAACTTTTCTTTACTGCCAAGCAGATAGATGGAGATGATGAAGCCGATGACAAGATTCCAGAGTGCTTTGAAGATGCCGATCACACTCAGGGAAACTGTTTTAAGCAGTTCGTTGATATGGGGGAGCAGATTGGTATTGACATACTCCAGCACCTTTGCGGAATACTGATTGATCAGCGCATCCACTGTAGCCTCCAAATCCGGATTATCCTTTAATAAAAGGAGCGCCCAGTTAGAGAGGTTGTTCACATAAATAGGGAACTGGAAGATAATACTCTGTATACTGCGGACGATCTCTGGGAGGATCAGTGCAAAAAGCTCATAGAGGATCAGAAAGATAAACACAAGCGTAGCCAGAA
>CAZUZZ010000152.1:0-4923 GCA_964625055.1 uncultured Bacteroides sp.
ATGTCTCTACCTCCGTTTGGTTGTCTGCCATATACCGTGCGCCTCCCTGCCACCCTCTTTGCGGGCACCGGCATGGGCTGGGTATATGTGATTGATAGGATATGTGTGCCTTGCGCACACTTAGATACTATAACATAAAAAAATCCCCCTTGCAAGGGGGATTCCGGTAATTTCTGTCAGTTATTGCTGTCCCGTCACGATCCTGGCAATCTGCTCGCCGCTGGCGTTTGCCGGAATCTGAAAGGTACCTGTCCGCAGCTTCTTGTCATAGCCGTTCTGACACAAAAAAGTATCAAAAGCGCCCGCAGAATCGACCACGCCCGCATCCGCCAGTTTTTTGGCCACCGTATAGGAACCGTCACCGCTGACGATCGTGACGCTCTTCACCGTGGACGACGATGTCGAAGATGCTGACGATGTTGCCTTAGATGCCGTTTCGGTCGTATCATCGTCCTGCTTCGTCATCTCGTTGGTATCCGCTGAGGGTTTAGTGTCCGACTCGGGCTTCGTATCTGTAGAGGATTCGGTATCCGCCTCCGTTTTCGTATCTGCAGAAGAATCGGCATCTGTCTCTTCCGACTCCTCAGGTGCCTCTTCCGGCTTTGGCTCCGCTACTGCCACATCCAGTTTCACCGGCGGTTTCACGGTCTCCGGCTCAGCCGCATCCGCATTCTCCTGCTCTCCGGTCTCCTCCGCCTCATTCTCTTCGTTATCTGAGGAGGCGAGCAGGCTGGAATCCTCGATCATACCCAGTTTTTTCGCTCTGGCTATTATCTCCTCATCCGTCATCCGTCCCTGCCTGCCGCCTGACAGCGCAATTCCCATGATGACCGCTGTCACGATAATGCCAAGACCCAGTCCCCGAAAATAGTATTTTTTCTCCATCTTAAACACCCTCAAACAGGTCTATCACTAATTTCACTTCCCCAAGGCCCAGCCCCAGCTCCTTGGCGATCGCCATATTGGACTTGCCTGCCTTGTGAAGCTCTAAAATTCTCTCATTGCTGTTGCGCCCGTTGTCACTGCCCTGGGCAAATCGGATATCCACGCCCCGCTGCTCCTCATGAGCGGGCGCATAGGCGGGCGCCGATACAGGTGCTGGTGCCGGCACAGGTGTCTGCACTGCCTCTCTGTTGCCGAATATGCCCAGTCTTGCAAAGGCTTCGCTGGTGGAAATTTCCGGTTCCTGCGCTACATAATCCGCATCCGGCTCATGAATGATCTCTACCCGCCTGGGTCTGATCGGACGAAAATCGTCTTCTGGTTCCTCGACAGCAAAGGGCTCTTCCGGCTCTGCCATTTCTGACATCCTTGTCATTTCCGTTATTTCTTCTATTTCAGGCATTTCATTGCGGATATAGTCAAACCGCTCGGACTGCACTTCCGGCATGATCTCACCGCGCACTTCCTCCACGATCTCCGGTGCATAGCTTCTCGCACCGTGGATGGACCAGAGATCGGTCCGGGTGTCTTCCACCGCACCCATCACGGACTCTACGGCCTCCTGCACTGCATCCTGCGCTTCTCTGGCAGAGATCTCCGCATTGCGGATCCGCGCGAGCGCTTCATCCGCCACGCCCTCTGCATCTCTGGCCTTTCTGGCAGTCTCTTCCGCTGTGATCTCGGCATCGCGCATGGTCTGTCTGATCTCTTCCGCTGCCTGAGTCGCCTGTCCGATGCTGGCCATCAGCGTCTCATGCTTATCATTTAACATATCATAGAGAAAGGTGACTTCTTTATGATTTTTATTGATTTCTTCCAAAACGGTGTCGGAATATTCGTTCACCGCCATGATCTTCTCATTCGCGACGCGCTCCATCGCGCGCTCTGTCTTTTCTATGGAGTAGCCGATCGTTTCATCCACGATATCAGAGACCCTGTCCCTGACGCGCTCCGTCTCGCTGTCCACCAGCTTTCTGATCTCGGCCTCACTGATCAGCTGTACTTCCTCATCCACGTCCTTCTTTCCTGCCGGCAGAAGATATCCCAGAAGAAATACCCCCGCGCCGATAACGATCAGAACGATCTCTATTACACTCATGCTTTTTCCTTTCGTGATCCGGTATCCCGTTACTTAGTCCTACCCAATGGTCTCAAAGGTATGCACACCCTTGAGCAGCACCTTGCCGTCATCGGGATCTTTCTTTTCCCTTTTTCTTTCACGGCCCCCGTCCCCGTGATATTCATTGCTGCCTTTCTCCTTGGCATCAAACTTTTTCTGGCGGTTTTCGGCATTTGCCCTCTCGTTGACCCTCTGTGCCTGCTTCTCAACCTGCTTGGTCACCTGCTGTTCAAAATTCGCCTGATCCACCATGCCCTTCGTGTCTTCATTATGCTTCACGGTGGTAAAATCCTGTGCTCTTGTGATCTGCCCCTGCATCTCCACAAAGCCAATCGCCATAGCTGCTCCCCCCTTCAGCGCATAAATTTAGAATGGCGCCATCTTCACATCTCCACGCTCCCTGACAAAGCGGCAGTAATGGGTGGTCTTCTGCACCATCATGGACACATCGCCGATACATATCCGTGTGCCGGGATACACTTCTCCCTGCACCCGTACCACCGCCTCAGACGGATTTCCTACCTGCTTCTGCAGCTCCTCCAGCTCTTTATTCGCGGCGGCTATCGCCTCTGTCTTCTGCCCGCTGACTGCTGCCATAGATTGTACATACTGCACCTGCTCCGGACTCAGCTTCGCCCCCTGAGCCAGCTTCTGTTTGATGGAGATCAGGATCGGCTGCACCGACTGCAGCGTCTTGGTGTCTTCTCCGATCTGCTTCTGCAGCTGGGCAATGCGATCCTTCAGCCCGGGATCGGCGCCCACCTCCACGATGGTATCCGCTCCCATTGCAGACCCCAATGTCTTTACATTGATGCTGCCCGTAGCGCTTACCTTGCCGCCCGTGATAAATCCTCTCTTTCCATTCACGTTGACTTCACTGCCGGCTGTCACTTTGCTGTGCAGGATGGACTCGGAAGCTACATATCCTTGCGCCTGCGCGGTAACATTCTCCAAAAACTTGGAAATGATATTGCCCTCAGCCTTCAGGACACCTCTTCCCATGCCGTTCATGCCTCTGGCAATGATGATGTTGCCGCCCGCCTCGATCAGCGCCCCCTCCACGACACCCTTCACCATGACATCGCCTTTCGCCTTCACCTGAAAATTAGTGGCGACATTGCCGTTGATCTGAACGTTTCCGTCGTAATCTATATTACCCGTAGAATTGTCTACATTCTCTACCACCAGCTCATCGGAGACAAAGACCGTCCCCTCCACCAGCTCCACATGACCGTCCACCTGGGCAGTCAGCACCATCCGATCCTCGGACAGATCAATATTATGTCCGTACTTCAAGGTCTCCTTACGCACCTCAGCGGGCAGGATCTGATCTCCGAAAATACTTTCCCCGGCTTCACCCGGCTCTTCCGGATGCAAAACCGCCAGCACCTCTCCCTTATTACAATGATTTAGTATATTCAGATGGAAGAAATCTACGCTTCCATCCTCGTTCAAGGTCGGCTTTGCCTTCTTATCCGTGTTAAATTTATATTCAATATAAGCGTGTTTTCCCTGGACCGGAGCTTTGCCCTGTGCCACAAGGATCTCCTCACAGTATTCTCTCTTTGCAAAAAATCCATGAACGGCATCCGTCAGAATGCCGCTCCTGATCCCTCGATGCCTCAGATCCTGCAGCATCTCGTCTTCCGTCATATCCTCGCCGCCCACAGACGCCGCATAGAACTTCGCATATGCCTGCATCTTGTCCGGACTGAACGATAACTTATAACATTCTCTCTCCGGGAACCGGGTCTCATTGCCGACGTTTATCTCATACTCCTCTGTCTGCGCCGCTTCCACTGCGCGTTTCAATGTGGGCAGATCGCAGGAGTAATCCTTCATCGTCAGATATTCGAGCACATCGGTTACCTCCAGCGGTCTCCCATCCTCTGTGGGCGGAAACAGCCGAAGCAGCGACTTCCCTTCCTGATTCACCAATCTGAAATATCCGTTCATACGTACCTCTGTTTTACTTTCTCCTGTCAGAACCTGTGAGAATGCCGATATAATCTCCAAGCTTTCCTCGCATTTTTTGCAGGGCTCTGGTGTGGAGCTGAGAAATCCTCGACTCGGACACCTCCAATATATTACTGATCTCTTTGAGCGTCAGTTCCTCATAATAGTAAAGCACGATGACCTTACGCTCCTTCTCCGTCAGAAGCTCCAGCGCCTGAGCCAGCATTTTCTTCAGCTCATCCCTCTCAAGGATCTCCTCCGGAGAGTCAAAGGCAGCGCTTCTGGTATTGCTGGCCTCATTGGGCACCTCGCTTCCCTGCTCCAAAAATTCATTCAGGGATACCACGTTGGTGATCTTCATCTGAGACTGCCACTCCAGATACTCCTCGTCGGTAATTCCCAGAATCTCTGCGATCTCCTCGTCCGTGGCGCTTCTGCCATACTTCGCCTCAATTTCCTTGATGGCCGAATCGATCCGCTTCTGCTTCTGTCTGATGGTGCGCGGGATCCAATCCATCTTACGGATCTGATCCAGAATCGCCCCCCGTATCCTCAGACTCGCATAAGTCTCAAACTTCACATCCTTCAGGCAGTCAAACTTATCAATAGCGTCTATGAGTCCGAATATCCCATAACTTACCAGATCTTCATACTCCACGTTATATCCGAGATACATACTGAGACGTCCTGCCACCACCTTCACCAATGGCGCGTACTCCAATATGATCTTTTCGCGTACTTCGGGGGACTTTGTATTCGCATAGTCCTCCCACAGCTTCTTTTTCCCTGCATCGTCCATTCCGAGTCCCTACTTACCCTTCCTTTTCGCTACAGATACGCCGCGCATTTTTTTAGGACGGCTCCTTCTCAATGACCTCGCCTTCCTCCATATGCGCTTCCTCTAT
>CAZUZZ010000153.1:0-4918 GCA_964625055.1 uncultured Bacteroides sp.
CTTCTCATCGATGAGGACACCTCCGCCACCAACTTTATGGTGCGCGACAACCGCATGGCACAGCTTGTCTCCGATGAAAAAGAGCCCATCACGCCTTTTATCCGCAAGATCAGAAGCCTCTATCAGGATCTCGGTATTTCTACTATATTAGTAGCGGGAAGTTCCGGCGACTATTTATCCGTAGCCGATACGGTGTTACAGATGGACTGCTATGAGACAAAGGATGTGACCGCTCGGGCAAAGGAACTTGCTGTAGAACTGATAGAAGAAAAGGTCGATAAAAACGATTGGGTGAAAAAATCTGTCCGCAAAAGACAGATTGAAAAGGCACGGACTCACGGCTGGGATACGATCAGTCTCGATAAAAACGAGATCGATCTGCGTTACTTAGAACAGATCGTAGGCGAAAGCCAGACTGCGGCCCTCGCCTACATCATGCAATATATTTTAGACCGACTCGCCGACGGGAAAAAGACCATCCCTCAACTGTCAAAGGAATCCTTTGACAAACTGGAAAAAGAAGGGATCCTCTCCATGACACCCAAAAACTATGGCGCCGGACCTGCGGCTTATGTGAGACAGCAGGAGATTCTGGCGTGTCTGGCAAGGTATCGAATGCTATAATCGCCGCAGGCTCAGCAGTCTGTGGCCCGATCTAACATTTTTTTGATATAAACGCCCGTGTAGGATGCGTTATTCTTTGCGACCTGCTCGGGCGTTCCCTCTGCAATCACGGTACCGCCGCCATCGCCGCCTTCAGGACCCATGTCAATGATATAGTCGGCGGTCTTGATCACATCCAGATTGTGCTCGATAACAATCACCGTATTGCCGCCTTCCGCCAGCTTGTGCAGGATATCCACCAGCTTGTGCACGTCCGCAAAATGCAGACCCGTAGTGGGCTCGTCCAGAATATAAATGGTCTTTCCCGTGCTGCGTTTGGAAAGTTCCGTAGCCAGCTTGATGCGCTGCGCTTCACCACCGGAGAGCGTCGTGGAAGGCTGTCCCAGCTTCACATAGGACAGTCCTACATCATTCAGTGTCTCTATTTTTCTGCGGATGGAAGGCAGATTCTCAAAGAACGGCACCGCTTCCTCCACCGTCATATCCAGCACGTCAAAGATACTTTTTCCCTTGTACTTCACCTCCAGCGTCTCCCGGTTATAGCGTTTGCCGCCACAAACCTCGCAGGGCACATAGACATCGGGCAAAAAGTGCATTTCAATCTTTATGATACCGTCGCCGCAGCAGGCTTCACAGCGTCCACCCTTCACATTAAAGCTGAACCTCCCCTTCTTATAGCCCCTGGCTTTCGCATCCTGGGTCGAGGCAAACAGATCCCTGATCTGATCAAAAACCCCTGTATAGGTAGCCGGATTCGAGCGTGGTGTCCTGCCAATAGGTGACTGATCAATATTGATGACCTTATCCAACTGCTCTATCCCTAAGATTTCTTTATGCTTTCCGGGAATGCAGCGAGCCCGGTTCAGATCCCTTGCCAGCCGCTTATATAAAATCTCATTCACAAGAGAGCTCTTCCCCGATCCCGATACACCTGTGACACAGGTCATAATACCTGTAGGAAATTTCACAGTAATCTTCTTTAAATTATTTTCCTCTGCTCCTTTGACTGTGAGCCAGCCCGTAGGCTTTCTGCGCGTTTTCGGCACAGGAATTTGTAACTTGCCACTCAGATACTGCCCTGTGACGGAATCCTCCACCTGCATGATCTCTTCTGCTGTTCCCTGGGCCACAACCTCACCACCGGAACTGCCCGCACCCGGCCCGATATCCACAATATGATCTGCCGCCAGCATGGTATCCTCATCATGCTCCACCACGATCAGCGTGTTCCCCATATCTTTCAAATTCTTAAGCGCTGCTATCAGCTTATCATTATCCCGCTGATGCAGGCCAATGCTTGGTTCATCCAGAATATAACACACGCCTACCAGCCCGGAACCGATCTGGGTAGCCAGACGGATCCGCTGCGCCTCTCCGCCGGAAAGGGAACCCGTCGCTCTGGACAGCGACAAATAGTCCAGCCCAACTTCCATCAAAAAGCCCACTCTCGCACGGATCTCCTCTAAGACTCGCCTGCCGATCAGCTCCTGCTGCGGCGTCAGCTGCATATCGCCGATAAAGGTATGCAGCTTCGTAATTGACATGGAAGTGATCTCATAGATATTTTTATCGCACACGGTCACCGCCAGAGACTCCTTTTTCAGACGCATCCCTTTACACTCCTTACAGGGCGTGATACGCATGAAAGACTCATACTCCTGCTTACTCCACTCAGAACCTGTCTCCCGGTAACGACGTTCCACATTCTTGATCAATCCCTCAAAAGCGATTGGATATACCCCGCTCCCGCGCTGTCCTTCATAGTGCACGTTCACTTTTTTATCCGTGCCGTAGAGAATGATATCCTGCACCTTCTCGGGAAGTTCCCCGAAGGGCGTCTTCAGGCTGAACTTAAATTCCTTCGCCAGCGCCTGCAGGATCGCGTTGGTGAAGCTGCCCTTGTCACCGCTGGACTGCCATCCCAGAACCGTGATCGCACCGTCCTCCAAACTGACGCTCTTGTCAGGTATCATCAGATCAACGTCAAACTCCATCTTGTATCCCAGACCAAAGCAGACCGGACAGGCACCAAAGGGATTGTTAAAAGAAAAGCTTCTGGGCTCAATCTCGCTGATACTGATACCACAGTCCGGGCAGGCAAAGCTCTGACTGAACTGGATCGGCTCCCCGTCAATCACATCCAGCGTCATCAGCCCCTCTGCCAGCGCAAAGACATTCTCCACCGAATCAGTCAGCCGCCGCTCAATCCCTGCCTTAACTACCAGACGATCCACCACAATTTCAATATTGTGTTTAAAATTCTTTTCTAACTTAAAATCTTCAGCCTCTTCCGTCAGATCGTAAAGATTGCCGTCTACCCGTACCCGGACATAACCACTGCGGCGCGCCCGGTCAAAAATCTTCGCGTGTTCTCCCTTTCTGCCCCGCACCACCGGTGCGAGCAGCTGAATCTTCGTGCCTTCCGGCAGAGCCATCACCTGATCCACGATCTGGTCCACCGTCTGTTTTTTGATCTCCTTGCCGCAATTCGGGCAATGGGGAATACCGATTCGGGCATAGAGCAGACGGAAATAATCGTAGATCTCCGTCACCGTACCCACCGTGGAACGCGGGTTCCTGTTCGTAGATTTCTGGTCGATGGAAATAGCCGGGGAAAGGCCCTCGATTCGTTCCACATCAGGCTTCTCCATCTGACCCAGAAACTGCCTCGCATAAGAAGACAGAGATTCCATGTAACGTCTCTGTCCCTCCGCATAAATTGTGTCAAAAGCAAGGGATGACTTTCCCGAACCCGACAATCCCGTAAGCACTACAAATTCATTTCGTGGGATATCCAGATTGATCCCTTTCAGATTATGTTCATTCGCGCCACGAATCTTGATATACTCCCGCGGACGCATCTTTATCGTATCTGCCATATTATAAGTACCTCACTTTTTCATCCCGTTTATTTATCAAAATCTCTCAGCTTTACTTTTAAATCCACCATCCGGTCACGCAGTTCTGCTGCAGCCTCGAAATTGAGGTCTGCTGCAGCTTTCTTCATCTGCTTCTCCACTTCCTTGATCAGCTTTTCCAGTTCCTCCCGACTCATCGACTCCGGATCCTTCTCAAACCGCTGTTCTTCCTTCGCAATGGTCTTGGAAATACTGATCAGATCCCGTACCGCCTTCTGGATCGTCTGCGGTGTAATGCCGTGCTCCTTATTATAAGCCTGCTGAATCTCCCGGCGGCGGTTCGTCTCCGTGATAGCCGTATTCATGGAATCCGTCATATCATCCGCATACATGACGACCCGCCCCTTAGCGTTTCTGGCCGCACGCCCGATGGTCTGGATCAGGGATGTGGCAGATCGCAGAAATCCTTCCTTGTCGGCGTCCAGGATCGCCACCAGCGCAATCTCAGGGATATCCAATCCCTCTCTGAGAAGGTTGATCCCTACCAGCACATCAAAAACATCAAGCCGCATATCCCGGATGATCTCCGCACGCTCAAGCGTATCAATATCGGAATGCAGATATTTGACGCGGATCCCCACGTCGTTCATATAGTCTGTCAGATCCTCCGCCATCCGCTTCGTGAGCGTGGTCACAAGCACCTTGCCATGATCCGCCACCACCCGGTTGATCTCTGAGATCAGATCGTCAATCTGTCCTTCCACCGGCCGCACATCCACCTCCGGATCGAGCAGCCCTGTGGGTCTTATGATCTGCTCTGTGCGGAACAGTTCGTGGGCTGCCTCATAATCTGAGGGTGTCGCCGATACAAAGAGCATCTGATCGATGTGACTCTCAAACTCTTCGAAGCAGAGGGGTCTGTTATCCAACGCCGACGGCAGGCGGAATCCATAATCCACCAGCGTGTTCTTACGAGATCTGTCCCCCGCGAACATTCCTCGTATCTGGGGAATCGTCATGTGAGACTCGTCTATGATAATCAGAAAGTCATCCTTAAAATAATCCAGGAGCGTAAAGGGCGGTTCCCCCTCAGCCATCCCGTTCAAATGTCTTGAATAGTTTTCTATGCCGGTACAAAACCCTGTCTCCCGAAGCATTTCGATATCAAAATTGGTTCTCTCCGAGATCCTCTGTGCCTCCAGAAGCCTGTCCTCGCTCTTAAAAAATTTAACCCGCTCGTCCAGTTCCTGCTCGATCACCTTGCAGGCTGTACGGATCTTCTCCTGCGGCACAACATAGTGAGAGGCCGGAAAGATCATCACGTGCTCTAAAACCGTATGCACCTGTCCCGTCAACGGATCCGCCTCCGTGATCCGATCGATCTCATCCCCGAAAAACTCTATCCGGATCAGATAGTCGCCGCCCTGCGCCGGACA
>CAZUZZ010000154.1:0-4912 GCA_964625055.1 uncultured Bacteroides sp.
ACTAATATAATAAGAATTAAGAGAAAGCGGAGAACAACCGCATATAATGAGGAGGAAGAGTTATGAGAATTGCGTTGACGGGAAATCCCAACAGCGGAAAGACCACGATGTACAATGCCCTGACCGGAAGAAATGAAAAGATCGGTAACTGGGCAGGTGTTACCGTGGAGCGGAAAGAAAGTCCGATCAAAAGTTCGTATTACAATGGAACGGAGGAGCTGATCGCGGTGGATCTGCCGGGCGCTTACTCCATGTCTCCTTTCACATCGGAGGAGAGTATCACAAGCGGTTATGTGAAAAATGAGCATCCGGATGCCATCATCAATATCGTGGATGCCACCAATCTGAGCCGAAGCTTGTTTTTTACGACCCAGCTTTTGGAGCTTGGCATTCCGGTGGTAGTAGCTTTGAACAAGAGTGATATCAATGAAAAGAAGGATACGAAGATCGATACGGCTTTGCTTTCGGAGAAGCTGGGCTGTCCTGTTTTAATGACAGTATCTACCTCCGCTAATGGACTGAAAGATGTTGTGGAGAAAGCGGTATCCTTAAAGGGCTGCGGGCAGAAAGCGCCCTATGCACAGGGAGATATCGACCTGCACAACAAGGAGGCGGTAGAGGCGGCAGACAGAAAGCGTTTCGCCTTCGTCAATGAGATCGTGAAAAGTGTGGAGAATCGTAAGGTCCTGACGAGAGAGAGGAACAGTCAGGATAAGATCGATGATCTGCTTACCAGTCCCTGGCTTGGAATTCCTATTTTTGCGGTTGTGATGTTTTTGGTGTTTTATATCTCCCAGTCAACGCTGGGCACCTGGATTGCCGACTGGCTGGTAGGCTGGATCGAGACTTTCCAGGAATGGGTAGCAGGCCTTGTGGAGAATGCGAACCCGTTCTTGCAGTCCCTGCTGGTAGATGGTATTATCGGTGGTGTGGGCGCCGTGGTAGGCTTCCTGCCGCTGGTTATGGTAATGTACTTCCTGATAGCTCTGCTTGAGGACTGCGGTTATATGGCGCGCGCCACGGTGGTGCTTGATCCGATCTTTAAGAGAGTGGGACTTTCCGGCAAGTCCGTGATCCCTATGGTCATCGGTACGGGCTGTGCCATCCCCGGCATTATGGCCTGTCGTACCATCCGCAACGAGAGAGAGCGCAGAGCGACGGCTATGTTGACGCCCTTTATGCCCTGTGGCGCGAAACTGCCGGTGATCGCCCTGTTTGTAGGCGCCTTTTTCTCAGATACACCCTGGGTGGGGACCTTGATGTATTTTGTGGGTATTGTTTTGATTTTGCTGGGAGCATTGCTGGTAAATGCTATTACCGGGTATAAGTTCAGAAAATCCTTCTTTATCATTGAGCTGCCCGAGTATAAGATCCCCAGTCTGAAGAGAGCGGTGATCTCTATGCTGGGACGCGGTAAGGCGTATATTGTCAAAGCCGGAACCATTATTCTGGTATGTAATACGATAGTACAGATCATGCAGTCCTTTACCTGGCAGCTGCAGGTGGTGGAGGAAGGAATGGAGAACACCTCTATTCTGGCAACCATCGCCTCCCCTATTGCTTATCTCTTAGTGCCGATCGTGGGAATTGTGGCATGGCAGCTTGCGGCGGCAGCAGTGACCGGTTTTATCGCAAAAGAGAACGTGGTTGGTACGTTGGCAGTCTGCTACGGTCTGAGCGCCTTTATTGATACGGAAGAGCTTGCTTTGGTGGGCGATGGCAATGTGGTGGCACAGGCAATGATGCTCACTAAGGTAGCAGCCTTGGCATTCCTGATGTTTAACCTGTATACGCCTCCCTGCTTCGCGGCGCTGGGCGCTATGAATTCTGAGATGCAGAGTAAAAAGTGGCTCTGGGGCGGCATCTGTTTACAGCTGGGAACCGGGTTTACAATTGGCTTCCTCGTATACCAGATCGGCACGCTGATCACCACAGGAAGCTTTGGCGCCGGATTTGTACCGGGGCTTGTGGCAGTGCTTGTGATGGCAGGTATCGTGGCTGCACTGATCCATAAGACAAACACAGAGTTCAGTGTGAATTACGAACTGAAAAAGACGGCATAAAAGAAGTGAGTTTAATGTAGAAGTTTGGAAAGGAAAAGCAGATGGCAAATGTGATCGTAATCATAATCTTGCTTGTTGTTGTGGGGGCGGCCGTGCATTCCCTCATCAAGGCCAAAAAGCGCGGCGTCCGATGTATCGGATGTTCCGATTCCGGCTCCTGTGGGAGTACGGGAGATAGTAGTGGTGTGTGTTGTCAATGCGGATGTCATACTAAGACAGAGTAAGACCGCAGACGAGAGAGGCGAGCCCTGGAAAACTGTAAGTTTTTCGGGGCTTTTCCCTGTAACTTGCAATCTTTCTTAAATGTTTTATTACAGTGGCATCTGAGATATGATATAGTAGAAAAAGGAGGGCATCTACGATGGAAGAGGTATATGAATTTTTAAAAAACTGCGGGATATATTATCTGGCTACGGTCGAGGGGGATCAGCCGAGGGTGAGACCCTTTGGCACGGTGAATCTGTTTGAAGACAAGCTGTATATTCAGACCGGACTGAAAAAGGAGGTTGCCAGGCAGATGCTGGCCAATCCCAAAATAGAAATTTCCGCAATGTATAAGGGGAAATGGATCCGCCTGGCGGCGCAGGCCGTTTTAGATGAGAGAGTGGAGGCGCAGGCGCATCTTCTGGCAAATTATCCAAGCCTGGAAAAAATGTATCAGGCGGGAGATGGAAATACGGCGGTGTTTTATTTAAAAGATGCGGTTGCTGACATCTGTTCTTTTACAGAGGAGACCAGAACCATACGTTTTTAGAAAGCAAGCGCAACTTGACATTCGGCCTGTTCAGTGATATAAATATAATAATGGTTTTGTATGACAAGCATAAACGAGAAAGCGGGATAAGATTATGAAATTACAGGATTTTTGTGATATGCAAAAGTTCGAGGAGATCATGAGGAATTGGGCACAGAGTACAGGGCTTGCCACAGTGGCTGTGGGGAGTGACGGAGAGTATATCAGCGAGTGCTATAATTTTACGGATTTCTGTATTAAATTGACCAGAGGAAGCGAAGAGGGGTGCAAGAGATGCGAAAAAAATGACCGGGAAGGCAAGGGGGTTTATTCCTGCCATGCCGGACTGGTGGATTTTGGCATTCCGATCACGCTGGATGACGGCACAGTGCTCGGAAGCGTCATTGGCGGACAGGTTCTGCCGGAGCAGCCGGACGAAGAAAGATTTCGGCAGACGGCACGGGATCTTGGGATCGACGAGGAGGAATACATACGGGCGCTCCATAAGGTAAATGTAAAGACGAGGGCGCAGATAGAGGCCTCTGCGAATCTGTTGGGAGACGTCATTAATATGTTTGTCAGAGCGAGCTATGCAACGAAACAGAACCAGCGGATTTTTACCGATCTTCGGGAAGGCATCAGCAGGGCGGCAGAGCAGATCGTGGTAGCTAACGAGAGTACGAAGCAGATAGATAGTTTCAGCAAACGCCAGAAGATGCTTGCGCTGAATGCCAGCATAGAGGCGGCGAGGACAGGCGAGGCCGGAAGAGGATTTGCCGTTGTTGCCAAAGAGGTTCAGGCGCTGGCACAGGGGATGGGCGTTACCAGCGTGCAGATTACAGAGGCGTTGAAAGTGGTTACAGAAACGATTATGGCATTAAATCAAGAATAGCATTTGAACAACAAAACAGGCTGTCGGCCCTATCAGGGGACAGCCTGTTTTTTATGTGTCGTCTTTAGACTGTTTTGAATTTTTCAATATAAACCGGGAAAGTATCCGTACCTTTCATTTCTTTACCGGCTGTGATCGTCACATTCTTATCGGTGATAAGATATTCCACATTGGCGCCGGCTTCGATCACAGTGTCCTGCATCAGGATGCAGTTTTTGATCTTAGCGCCTTTACCCACCTTAACGCCTCTGAAGATCACACTGTTTTCCACTTCGCCTTCGATCACGCAGCCGTCGGCCATCATCACGTTCTGGATCTTTGCCCCATCCTTGTAATGGGTCGGGTTATCGCCACGGATCTTGGTATAGATCGGAGCGGCGGAGAAGAGCGCGTCCAGATTATAGTCGTCCAGAAGCTTCATGTTTTCCTCAAAGTAACTCTGCATACCGCTGATGCGGGCCACATAACCGGTATACTTATAAGCCTGTACATTCAGTTTGCCAAGCTGGGGTATGATGACGTCACGCATAAAGAAGGTACGTCCCTGCTCATAGGCAGCGCTTACGATATCGATCAGCAGCTCACGCTCGATGATAAAGATATTCATGGAAATGTTCTGGATACCGTCTGCTTTCGGATTGATGTATACTTTGCGGATCCGTCCCTGTTCCACATCAAACGTATAATAGAAAACTCTGTCACTGGTCTGATAATCGTGCAGTTCCTTGGGAATCTCCTGTTCGTTGTAAGCGATCGTGAGATCAGCGCCACTGGTGATATGTGCCTGCAGCATGGCGTTAAAATCAAAGTTGACCACGATGTTGGTATCAGACATGATCACATATTCTTCCTTTTGGGCTTTCAAGAAGCTAAGGAGGTTTGCCAGAGCGCCGGCACGTCCGATATAAGGGCCGCCTACCTGTTTTTCAGCAAAAGGAGGAAAGATATGCAGGCCGCCGTTTCTGCGAACCAGATCCCATTCACGACCGGAGCCGAGGTGGTCCATCAGGGAGTGATAATTCTTGTTTACCACAACGGAAACATTGTCAATGCCGGAATGGGTCATGCTGGAGAGAATAAAGTCAATGACACGGTAACGGCTGGCAAAAGGGATGGAAGCCATCAAACGCACGCTGACCAGTTCCGGAATCAAAGCGTCATAACTGTTGGGAAAAATAATACCGAGTACATTTGTGTTTGATTTTATCATTCTACTTCACCACC
>CAZUZZ010000155.1:0-4897 GCA_964625055.1 uncultured Bacteroides sp.
GAGCGCTTTACCCTGCCCAGGGATGAGGCTGTCAAATATATGGAAGAGAGGAATGAGCCTTACAAGGTGGAGCTGATTCAGGATCTGCCGGAGGATGCGGAGATTTCCTTCTATGACCAGGGCGGTTTCGTGGATCTGTGTGCGGGCCCGCATCTGATGAGCACGAAAAACATCAAGGCTTACAAGCTGATCTCCTCCTCCATGGCGTACTGGCGGGGGGATTCCAATAGAGCGCAGCTGCAGCGTATCTATGGAACGGCCTTTGCGAAGAAGGAGGAACTGGAGGCTTATCTGGAGCATCTGGAGGACATTAAACGCCGGGATCACAATAAGCTGGGCCGGGAGATGGAGCTTTTTACCACGGTGGATGTGATCGGACAGGGCCTGCCGCTGCTTTTGCCTAAGGGCACTAAGATGGTAATGAAATTACAGCGCTGGATCGAAGATCTGGAGGATAAGGAGTGGGGTTATGTGCGGACAAAGACCCCCCTTATGGCAAAGAGCGACCTCTATAAGATGTCGGGACATTGGGATCATTACAAAGAAGGTATGTTTGTATTGGGAGATGAGGAGAAGGAGAAAGAGGTCTTTGCGCTGCGCCCTATGACCTGCCCCTTCCAGTATTACTGCTATAAGAATACACAGCACTCCTACCGGGATCTGCCCATCCGTTACGGCGAGACTTCCACGCTTTTCAGAAACGAGGACTCGGGCGAAATGCACGGTCTGACCCGCGTGCGTCAGTTTACCATCTCTGAGGGGCACCTGATCGTGCGTCCGGACCAGATGGTGGAGGAGTTCAAGGGCTGTATCGCTCTGGCAAAATATGTTATGTCAACCTTGGGTGTGATGGAGGATACCACATGGCATCTTTCCAAGTGGGATCCGGAGAATCCGGGGAAATATATCGGCGAGCCGGAGGTCTGGAATGAGACGGAGGCGCATATCCGGGATATTCTGACGGAACTGGAGATCCCCTTTACCGAGGATGTGGGCGAGGCCGCTTTCTACGGACCGAAGGTGGATATCAATGCGAAGAACGTCTACGGCAAAGATGACACCATGATCACCATCCAGTGGGATGCGCTGTTGGCGGAGCAGTTTGATATGTACTTTATCGACGCAAACGGCGACCGCGTTCGTCCTTACATCATCCATAGGACTTCCCTGGGCTGCTATGAGAGAACGCTGGCATGGCTGATCGAGAAATATGCGGGCAAGTTCCCTACCTGGCTGTGTCCTGAGCAGGTGCGTGTGCTGCCTATTTCCGAGAAGTATGAGGAGTATGCGGAGGAGGTTCGGAAAGAGCTTGCGAGAAACGATGTGGATGTGACGGTGGATAACCGTTCCGAGAAGATCGGCTTTAAGATCCGCGAGGCTCGTCTGAATAAGGTGCCTTATATGTTGGTGGTGGGCGCTCAGGAAGCGGAGGATAAGACCGTGTCCGTCAGAAGCCGCTACGCGGGGGATGAGGGCGTAAAACCGCTTGGCGACTTTATCGACCAGATCTGTAAAGAAATCCGGACGAAGGAGATCCGCAAGGAAGAGGTCGCAGAAGGACAAAAGTAATCTGTAGGATCGAGAGCCGGACGGCAAAGGAAAGAATGAATGATACGCGAACGTAAATTTTCCGGCAGAGAGATCATAGGGTGGCTGCTTATCTGCCTGAGCATAGGGATGCTTGGCAGGAGCATCCTCCTGTGTTTTAGCCGGGATATCTGGTATGATGAGCTTTTTACCGTGAGCATGGCAGAACATTCTTACGGAGAGCTGGTTCGTTTTACAGCGGCAGACGTACATCCGCCGCTGTATTATATGATTGTCAAATTTTTTGCAGACTTATGTAAACTAATAGTGCCGGCAGCAGGAACTGTGATCCCGGCCAAACTGGTTTCTACGCTGCCCTATTTATTGCTGCTGGTATACAGTGTGACGTGGATCCGAAAGCGGTGGGGAATCTTCGCGGGAGGGGTGTTTCTCTTCTGTGTGACAGCCATGCCGCAGCTTGCGGCCTACACGGTGGAGGTGCGGATGTATGGCTGGGCGCTCCTTTTTGTGACGGCGGCTTTTTGGCACGCCCAAGAATGCCTGACGGCAGAGAAGGCATCCGTCGGACATGGGCGGTATCTCCACGGGGTGGTTCTTGTTCTGTACGGGCTGGCAGCAGCCTATACCCAGTATTTTGCCGCTGTGGCAGTGGGGATGGTCTATCTGTATCTGCTGATTATGTTTCTATGTCGGGATAAAAGCCGCCTGCGGGAATGGCTCTGTTATGTAGCGATATCCGTCGTCGGCTATGTGCCCTGGCTTTTTGCACTGGCGGGACAGATCAGCGCGGTTCAGGAAAACTACTGGATCTTACCGTTGACCTGGCGGTCTCTGGGGGGCTGTGTCAAGTTCTTGATGAAGCCGGCCTTTGCGAATGATGTGTTGAATACGGTGCTGGCGGTGGTGCTGTTTGTGGCATATGTGGCGGTAGTGGGATATCCTGTGATTTTTGAATTTGTGTTGAAAAATAGGAGAAAAGAGAGAAAACTCTACCACAATAGGAGAGAATTACAGGAAAGAGAGAACCGGGTCGTTTATATGTTGGCGGGCGTGGGTGTTCTAGCAGGACTGGTGGCGTTTGGCTTTGCGGCATCGATCCTGATCCGTCCGATCTTTGTGTACCGCTATATGATCCCTGCGCTGGGCTGTTTCTGGTTCAGCTTTGCACTGGGGGTGGATGAGGTGTTATGTAAACTTGAAGATCGGGCAAAGACGGAGGAAAAATTATGTAAACCAATATATGCTCCGGCACTTTTGCTTGTCCTGTTTGTGATCGCGGTCGGCCTGCGGGATTACCGTGCTTTTCGCGGTGAGGAGGAGTATAAGATCGTTTCCATGCGTGAGACAGAGAAAGCTCTTTCGCTGATTGTTCCGGAGGATACGGTCATCTATAATTTTGATCAGGTGCAGGCGGTGACGGCTTACTATCTGCCACAGGGTACAGAGCGTTTTTTGTGGAACGGGAGTGCGGAATCCTTGATCCAGGAGATGATCGGGCCCTGCGGTACGCTGGAAAACGTGGACGAAATCAGGGAACTGGCGTGCATAAAGAATTCTGAGGCAGGCTCTGACGCGGGTAAAAAGGAAAATCTATGGTTTATCGGCAGCTTCAACAGCCGGGATGACATTGTGGAAAAGTGGCGGGAAGCGGGTTTTTCCGTGGAGGAAACGGGAAGCTTTTTGTTGGAGCGTTACTGGTTTAATCTGTATAAAATTTCATAAGTCCGGACATAATATTCCATGACAAATATAAATAACTGCAAACGTGGAAAGGTGGGGTATTATGGCGGAATTAAAATGTGGTGTGACGAACTGTAGTTACAATCAGGATGATTGCTGTTGTAAAGGAGATATCATGGTGGGCGGCAGCCGTGCCTGTGATTGTGAGGAGACTTGCTGTGAGAGCTTTTCCCAGAGACGGGACGGCGCCTATGTGAGTTCTCTGGATCACCCTTGCAGGACAATAAGCATTGACTGTGAGGCGGAAAATTGTAAGTATAATTCGAACTATAAATGCCATGCGGAACACGTGGATATCCGGGGCGGCGGCGCCTGTGACTGCAAACAGACCCAGTGCGCAACCTTCAGAGAAGGGTAAGGCGGGAATTGGTAATTGCCAGTTTCTGATTTTTATATTACAATAAGTATATATGTTGGACGCAGGCCGTTTGGCTTGCGTCTTTAGGTATGCGCATATCGTAGAATAAAAAGAGGATAGAAAGGCAGCCCGAAGCATGAAGAAAAAGACAGTGGGCGGTCTCCTGATGGCCTGCGCCCTCCTGATCGCAGGCTGTGGCGGGGAGACGGCAGTACATACCAGCGCAGAAGCGCAGAGCAGTGAGGAGGTTTCCGATACGGCACAGGATGACGGAGCCGATATGCAGGACGACGAGAATGCGAAGTCTGCAGGGGAAGAGAACGGCGAATCTGCACAGATGAGTGAACACGAGGCGGCAGCCGTGGAAGGCAATTTTATGGCGCCCGTGGAGATGGATGAGACATTGAGAGAGCAGCTGACGGAGGAGATGCTGGAAGAAAACGAGATGGACGTGTCGGTAGTGGAGAATGCACCTGTGACTAAGGGATGCAGCTTCACACTCCCGGAAGCCTTCGCGGAATCAGAGGACATCGAGGGGATGTATGTGACGAAGCGCTATCCCATTGACGCTTCCACGATCTATTATGTGGCGCTGGGCAGAGACGTGGCGTTGCAGCTGATGACAGAGGAGAATTTTAAGGCGCAGACGGAGGAGAATTTCCGCAAAGAATATGGAGAGGATATTGAGGTGACGATCGACAGCTTCGAGAGAATACAGATAGATGGCTGTCCGGCGTTTCGTATCCTATGTCATTATCAGGTGGGGGACACACAGATATCCCAGCTGGAGTATGCGATCAATGCGGATAAGAGCTACGTGATCACCTATTCCCAGACGTCGGATTATGACCGGATGGAAGAATATGAGGCCAGCGCAGAGACGATAAGACTACAATTTTAGAATTGACATGAGACATGGTAAATTATAGAATAATATTGACTAAACCACACTTGGACATAAAGGAGGATTTCATCATGAAGAAATTTTTAGCATTGAGCTTTGCAGCAGCACTTACCTTTTCTACCGTTGTATGTGCAGCAGAGACCGTAGTACCTGAGAAGGATTTTGACATTCTTGACGAGCTGGCTATAGACGCTGAGAAGTCCCTTCCCGAGTATACTTCCAATGCGGTAGCAGATATGGATGGAGTATATGATCTTGCAGTGGTTGCTTCCGGCAGCAACATGGTTACCGAGGGCAACGTAACCAACGCTACCTGTATTGTAGATAAGGTAGACGTGACTGCTGTC
>CAZUZZ010000156.1:0-2170 GCA_964625055.1 uncultured Bacteroides sp.
TTTTCAACCTTTAATTCCTCTTTCAGCTTTAAAATGATATCCATGGTTCTTTCTTACTCCGCTTCATCTTTACTACTTTATCGTGTTAAAGTATCAGTGTGTACTTTAGCCCGACGTTTTTATTATACAGGAAAAATGTAAACTTCGCCACAGGAAATACTTAGATTTAGAAAGAAAATTGTTCTTCCACGCTCGCAGAGTATGGTTTTTTTTGAAAAAATATGCTATACTGCTAGTATCTGTATTTATATGAAGTAAGAAATGAGGCAGGTACTATGGACTATCAACCCCAAAACCCGCAAGGCGGCCCGAACGGCTATCCGCCTTATCCACCCTATCCGCCCTATGGTGCACCCATGCAGCCGTATCTTGGGAAACCCAAAGGCGACGGCATGGCGACCGCATCCCTGATCCTTGGCATCATCACACTGGCAAGTATGTTGGTCCTTCAGTTTACTATCCCGTTTGTGCTGGGCGGCGTAGGCATTGTCCTGGCCATCCTGTCAAGAGGCAGTGCGAAGCACCTGATCGGTAAAGCAAAAGCAGGATTGATCTGCTGTATCGCGGGACTGTCGCTGGATATCGTGCTGTGCGTATCTGCGGTCTGTCTGGTACTTGCTCTTCCCCACCTCTCACCGGAATTGCAGGAAGAGGTGAACAAAGCTTGTGAAGAGCAGTATGGCGTCTCCTACGATGAGATGATGGAAGAATTTTATGAAATGTTTGACATGGAATAATATAAAATAAAAAAGATGAGAAAGGATGGATGAATTTATGATGATTTCTCCTATTATGGGAACCTCCTATTATAATCCTTATACGATTTATAACGGGCCATCCGCGTCCGCTTTTTCCGGTCGCGAACAGACCCCGGCCGCCGGCGAAGCAGAGACTGCCGCGCAGGGTATGCCCGGCGCTTCCGGTGAGCCAGAGGAGCCCCGCGCAGCCGTTATCAAAAATCCCGGAGAGTCCACCGAGAAGCAGGCTGGCAGGAAATCTTCTCCCGCAGAATGCGAGACCTGTAAAAACCGAAAATACCAGGACGGCTCCGACGAGGGAGACGTCTCCTTTAAGGCTGCTGCCCACATCGACCCGAAGTCTGCGGCGTCCCGCGTCAGAAGCCACGAGCAGGAGCACGTGAGCAACGCCTATCAGAAGGCTGCCGAAAATAACGGCAAAGTGGTATCCTGCAATGTGTCTATCCACACTGCAATCTGCCCGGAGTGCGGGCGCACCTATGTTTCAGGCGGCACCACTGCCACACAGATTAAATATTTTAACGAAGACAATCCTTATCAGAAGGAAATGAAAGCTTCTGATGCTGTCAATAAGTACCGGGGGATGAACTATGATGAAGCAGTTTAAGTCCTCTGCGGAATTGAAGGCTTCCGCCAGAGAGCATCTGCTTGGTCACTACGGCACGGCTATCGGGGCTTATGCGATCCTTGCCGTCCTGATGGGTGTGACATCGATGGCAGTAGCCCTTCTCGTGGATCTTCAGACCGTGGTCGGCACAGTGATCTACTATGCCATCATGTTTTTAGTATCTGTCCTGATGGGACTGTTCACCTCAGGCAGCTGCTATCTCTATTTAAAGATCATCTGCGGACGCCCGGTCAGCGTGGGAGATTTGTTCTACGGCTTCCAGCTCTGTCCCGATAAGGCCATTGTGATCCAGGCATGGATCTCGCTCATCACTTATCTGGCCAATCTGCCGCAGATCGTCTTGAATTACAAGATCAACTCTTATACCGTCAGCTATCAGAACGACCTGATTTTTTCTCCTGTGGCACCTTCCCAGATCCAAATGGACAAAATAATGGATCTTATGCTGCCCTACTCCCTCTCCCTGATCCTGTCAGGAGTGGTTTCGGTCATGCTGTCACTCTTCTATGCGCAGGCCTTTTATCTGCTCCACGACTTTCCGCAGTACACGGCGCAGGAGCTGTTAAAAAAGAGCCGTCGGCTTATGGTACACCACAAGGGCAGGCTCTTTTATCTCTATGTGAGTTTTATTCCGCTCATGCTTTTAGGTTTTTTATCCTGTGGCATTGCACTGTTATGGGTACTCCCCTATATGGCCGCCACGCAGGCTGCATTCTTTCTGGATCTGATCCAGCATAACACAGAGGCTGCTTTGTAAGCAGCCTCTTTTTTCTTGATACATCCT
>CAZUZZ010000156.1:2180-4872 GCA_964625055.1 uncultured Bacteroides sp.
TCCTGTATTGACAATCATCTCACATGGCTTGTTCCAGACATTCTCTCATAAGGGTACCGCCATTTACCCGCTTTCCAATGCTATGATAGTATACCAACAGACAGAAGATTGCCGCCATTGCGCAGCACTTTCTGAAAACGCCGCCCTTCTTTGCCCATCTGATGAACGCCGCCACGAACGCATCTTTCTCACGTTCGCTCATGCCGCGTCCCTCTTCCATAAAGTAGAGAAGCAGATAGGTCAGTCCTGCGATCATAGCGATCGTGGCATAAACCTCTGCATGAGTCGTATCACCGGTCTTGGGCTCCTTGCTTCCGGTTGTACCTCCAGAGACAGCTCCGCCGCTGTTACTGCCTGCTGTGAAATTAGCACCTGCTGCTGCGACGCTCCCGGCACTGAGATCACTTCCATCGCCATTTTCGCCACCGGAATTGCTGCCGTCTCCGTTTCCGCCATCATCACTACCGCCGCCGGAATTACCGCTATCTCCATTTCCGCCATCATCGCTTCCGCCACCGGAATTATCTCCACCGCCAGAGTTGTCGTTGTCACCATTTCCGCCGTCTCCCGAATCCCCGCCGCCATTTCCGCCGGGATTCGTCCCATCGGCCTCAAATGTAGCATCTATCGTATGATTCGCCCTCACATCCGTAAAGGTATAGGAATTACCCGCTGCTTTAACCACTTCCGTCATATCCACACGGTCTACTATCACGGACTGGATCCGATAGCCTTTAGATGGTATGACTACAAAAGTTTGGTCTTCCCCTTCATCCACATGGATACGGCCTATGGGATCGATCGTGCCGCCCGCACCTGCCGTTGCAACAATATAAGGCGGTGCTACCGGCTCATCATCCCTCCAGCTTGCATAAATACTTGTGATCTTCGGCACAGCCTGCTCCGCGTCATCATTCTCAAAATCATATGGCGTACTGCCGCCGTTTGTTGTCTTCCAGCCTGTAAATTGATGTTCTGCCTTCTTCGGATCCTCCGGCTTAGCCGCCGCCTTGCCGTTCAAGACAATCTGTGGTCTCTGAAGCGTATCGTCTCCATAGGCGGTGTCTCCGTCATAAAATGTGACTGTATAATAAGGGACCGTAGCTTCCGCATCCTTATCCTCTACCGTCACTTTTACCCTGGTATTTCCGTCCTTCACCGTTACGGTCATACCTGTATCCACAGCCTTGGAATAAAGGGAATCCTCGGACACGCCGGTAATGTCATAGATGCTGTATGTACCGTTCGGCACCTGAGTGAGGTCCGTGATAAAGCTGCCGCCATTTGCCAGTAAGGCGAAGGTTCTGCCGTGGCCGCCCCATTCCTGTCCATCTTTCTTCACGTTGATGGTTACTTTGTAGGTATCATCTGCCGCTGATGAATCTTTAATCTTCCAGCCCCACCATCGGTCATCGTTTGGGCTAGTATCAGCCATTAGGAATGCCTCTCGTGCCTTCTCAAAGGCTTCTCCGGTTAATTCTGTTCCATCTTCTGCAACGAAAGTAATTGAGCGATCATCCGGAAGACCATTAAAAATACGCCAGTTAACTTGAGGAACCGTTTCAGAAGCATTCGAAGGAACTATAATCTCTAGGCTGCTTAGTTTTGAGCAATCTTGAAATATCCCGCCGGCCATGAGATCAATACCATTAGAAATCCTTATACTGCCCAAATTACTGCAATTGCGGAATGCATATTCTCCCATATTCATCACATTTTCCAGAGTTTCTATACTGCTCAAGCTGGTGCATTCATCAAAGGCGGTATCTTTTATCCTTGTTACACCACTCGGAATTTTCACACTTTTTAATCCACTGCAATCCCAAAATAAGGCATTCTCTATTATTGTTACTTTATCCGGAATTTCGATATGCTCCAAACTTTTGCACGAAGTAAAAGTGCCCGCTCCTATATTGGTTACACTATCTGGAATTTCTACACTGCTTAGATTTTCGCAATTTACAAAAACCTCTCCCCCAATATTCGTTACACCATTCGAAATTTTAATCCCGGTTAAATCACTGCAGTAGCCAAACGCCTGAAAACCTATGCTTGTCACGTAATATATACTGCCTGCGTTCTCGATACTGCCCGGAATAACCACCGTTCCGCTTACGCCACGATCTTGACGCGCAACCGTCACCTCATTATCGCTGATTTTTCTATATCTGATATTATCAACTACAAAGTCATATTCTTCATTCAAGCCCTCATCTGCATAAATATCTACGCTATTTTTTCCCGTCGCCACATCGTTTCCCGGTTCATCCAAACCGTCACCATCTTCGAGAACAGTCTCTTCCTCCGGCAACTCTGCCGGAGATTCCGCCTCTTCCCCTATGCTAGTGTCACCACTATTCATATCCGCATCTTCTTCATCGTCATTACTTCCATTGTCATTATCCTCACCGCTATTATCTGTGTCGCCATCAATCCCCACATCGTCCGTACCGACTATTTCCTCATCGGAAATCCCGTTCTCCAGAGATACAGCGCCCTCCTCAGCCAGCACAAAAGCATGGCTCTGCCCTGCCAATAAGGCCACAGTCAACGCCACCGCTATTCTTCTGTATATTCTGTTTCTTCTCTTTGTCATCCTGTTTTCCCCGCTCATATGCCGTTTCCTCTTTTAATACCTCAAAGGGCAGACACATGCCTGCCCTGACTGAATATTCTGCCTCTTCTATCTCTT
>CAZUZZ010000157.1:0-2369 GCA_964625055.1 uncultured Bacteroides sp.
TGCCGAATGCACATCCGAGTATTGAAGGTATATTTATGCCGCGTGATACGATGATCACAGCTATCGACTTAAAGAATTGTCTGCAAAGAGGTGTATCTGAGCCGGGCGGTTTGTTTATCATCACAAACTTTAACAAGCTGGATATAGCGTTCCATGTGGACTCAGTGGTCGGAATCCACCGTGTATCATGGAGAGAGATCATTAAGCCTGGTTCTACGGTATCAACCTCGGAGGATGGTGTATCTACAGGTATTATTAAGTTTGATGACAGACTGATCATTATTCTGGATTTCGAGAAGATCGTGACGGATATCAATCCGGAAACAGGATTGAAGATTACAGATATAGAGGAGCTGGGTGAGAGACAGAGAATCGATGTGCCGATTCTGATCGCCGAGGATTCACCGCTTCTGAATAAGCTGATCGTAGACTCCTTACATAAGGCTGGCTACGTGAATCTGATCCACACGGAAAACGGACAGCAGGCTTATGATGTGATTCAGGAATGTAAGAAAGAGGGCACGCTCAGGCAGCACGTGCAATGTATCATTACGGATATAGAGATGCCGATTATGGATGGACACAGACTGACAAAGCTTGTGAAGTCAGATGAAGTGACAAAGGATATTCCGGTTGTCATTTTCTCCTCTCTGGTTAATGAGGATATGAAGAGAAAGGGAGAAGCACTTGGAGCGAATGCACAGCTTTCCAAGCCGGAGATTGGTAATTTGGTGCGTGTGGTTGATGAACTGGTCTTGGATAATATGTAATCTGATAGATATGTCAATAGGTAGAGGCCGGGGATTTCCCGGCCTTTATTATGCATAGCCCCGTGCATAGGGAATCATGTCTGGGGAAACAGGGAGTGGATGCTGGATTGCAGGAATTGAGAACGAGAATAGAGGATGCCGAACTGGTGCTGGTGGGACTGGGAGAAGGCTTTCAGTATGACTGGGGTGCTCTTTTGGGGGACGACAGGTATCGGGAGATTGGGCAGGAGATCGGGAATGAGGAGAAATATGTCTGGATCGTTCCCTTTTTGCAGAGAATGATAATGCTTCAGGAGAGGGAAAAGAGATGGGATGAGGCTTATAGAATCCTGGCAGAGCTCTTAGAAGATAAAAATTACTTTGTGGTCTCGCTCTGCATGGACGATTATCTCTACAACACAGGATTAGATGCAAGTAGACTGGTGACACCCTGTGGTGGTTTTCGCAGGATGCAGTGTGATAAAAATTGTACAGGAACTCTTTGGGATGTACCGGAGGAGAGTTATCAGACCGTTTTGCAGTATTATAGGAAAGAATTACCACTTAGTGCGCTGGCGGAACCACTCTGCGAAAAATGTGGTGCGAAATTGCGGTTTAATCAGCTTGGCGTGAGCAGCTATGCGGAGGAGGGGTATCTGGAACAGTGGCATATCTATACCAAATGGCTGCAGGGCACGGTGAACAGGCGACTTTGCGTACTGGAACTGGGAGCTGGTATGGAGTATCCGAGCATTATTCGTTTTCCTTTTGAAAAGGTAGTGTACTATAACAAAAAGGCGTTCTTATACCGAGTACATCCGCAGCTTTATCAGTTGGGTGAGGGAATCGCTGACAGAGGAGAGGGAATCGCAATGGATCCGGTAGATTTCCTCAGAACCTTGGGAAGTAATGATTTTTAATAAAGGGATTTGTTAAATAAGGTAATATGTGATAAAATGTGAGATAGTATGACATAAAAAATAAAATGGAGTAAATCCCTACGGGGTTAGCTCCACGAGAATCGTAAGTGATTCTCTGAATGGGGAGAAGTTATGAGCTCAAGTGAAGAATATTTAGACAGTTTATTGGATTCCATATTGGGAGGCGGAGATACGGAAGAAGCTTCGCCTGAAAAGAATGAAGAGGCGGTATCGGAGGAGAACCGGGGCGTAGAGGCGGAAAAGGCAATGTCCCCGGCGGAGATCGAGGAAATGCTGGTATCTATGGGTACTCTTGGCGGCGGTGAAGAGGAGGCCGCAGAGTCCGATACGGCGGCGGATGATATGGAAGCGATGCTTGCCTTTATGAACGAGCAAAGTGGTGCGGCTGCTGATGTGCCGGCAACAGAGGAAGCGGCTGTGGATGATATGTCTATGGATGAATTGTCACTGGACGATCTTTCTATGGACGAGACAGGGATGGAAGACAGTATCGGAGCAGATCTCGGACTGGAGGAGCTTCCGGAGGGAGATATGTCCATGGGCGATATGTCTCTGGATGAATTGTCATTGGACGATCTTTCTATGGACGAGACAGGAATGGAAGACAGTATCGGAGCAGATCTTGGACTGGAGGAGCTTCCGGAGGGAGATATGTCCATGGGCGATATGTCTCTGGACG
>CAZUZZ010000157.1:2469-4833 GCA_964625055.1 uncultured Bacteroides sp.
ATGAAGAGCCGACAGAAGAGACGGCAGATTCGGCTTTAGAGGATTTGGGGGATGAGGATATGGATGGTTTGATGTCTGAAGAGGATATCGACCGGCTTTTGAGCGGTGATCCGATGGAGGAAGAAGAGACGGCATCCGAAGATTTTGCTCTGGAAGAGGCAGGAGATGGAGAGGAAGAACTTTCTGATCTGTTGGCTGGTATGGATCATGATGAGGATCTGTCGGAGATCAATGATCTGTTAGAGGAGTCGCAGCAGGGTGTTCCGGCGGATGATGATCTGCTGGCGATGTTGGAGGGAACCTCTGACGGAGATGACGGTTCCTTTGATTTCTTTGAGAGCGATGAGGCGGCCAGGGAAGCAGAAGGGATTCGTGAGCTTTCGCCGGAGGAAGTGGCGGCCAGAGAAAATAACGGGGAAGAGAAACCGAAGAAAGAGAAAAAGAAACGTAAAAAACTGTTCGGGAAGAAAAAAGGTGATGCAGAGGCGGCTGCCGAGGGAACAGAAGGCGGTTTGGAGGATGCTGTCGAACAGGAAGCAGCAGAGAAGAAACCTGGATTTTTTGCGAAGTTGATGGACTTCCTTTTAGAGAGTGATGAGGATGATGATCCCTTAGCAGCAGAAGTCCGTGGGGATAATGGCGGCGCAACAGGAACAGTCACCGATGAAAACCAGGCGCTTCTGGATGAACTGAGCGAAGAGGACAAAAAGGGGAAAAAGAAGAAAAAGAAAGAGAAAAAGAAGAAGGATAAGAAGGAGGCCGAGGCGAAAGAGAAGAAGCCCAAGAAGCCGAAGAAAGAGAAAAAGAAGAAAGTGCCCGAGGAGGATCCGCTTGCGCCTCCGGAGAAAAAGCTTTCTAAAAAGAAAGTATTTACAGCATTTTTGTTCTGCGGCACACTTGGGGCCGGCATTATCGTGCTGACTTCCTATCTGCCCGATTATCTGCAAATACAGGATGCTCATGTTGCCTATGACAATAACGAGTATGCTGAAGTGTATGATCTGCTTTATGGAATAGAGCGGTCTGAGGAGGATGAAATTCTGTTCCAGAGGAGTAATCTGATCTTGCAGATGAGACGTAAGGTTGCTTCTTACCAGAATTATGTAAACTTAGATATGCGGCTGGAAGCACTGAATGCTTTGATCAGTGGTGTGGAGCGTTATCAGCAGGTTCTGCCGAAAGCGGAGCAATATAATGTGGTCGATGAAGTCAACACAACCTATTCACAGATATTAGGACTGTTATCGACGGAGTTCGGTGTGTCTGAATCGGAGGCGCTGGAGATCATTTCACTGAAGGATGATGTGCAGTATACACAGTGGCTGGAAGGAATTCTGAACGGAAGTACATATTTCGAGGAAGAGGAAACGGGTGCGACTCTGGACATTCTGCCTGAAGAAGAGGAGATCCTGGAGAGATTGGAAGGTCTGCAGGAGGAACAGCTGGATATCATGCCCGATGAAGGGGTGGAGACAGATGATGTTTTGCCTGAAGAAGAACTGGAGATAGACGACAATTGGGATGAAGGGTCAGAAGAGTGATGGTAGCCATAATCGATTATGATGCCGGCAATATCAGAAGCGTGGAAAAAGCGGTGGCACTGCTGGGATATGAGGCGGTGGTGACGAGGGAGCGGGAGACGATCCTTTCCGCGGATCACATTATTCTGCCAGGTGTAGGCGCTTTTGGGGACGCTATGAACAAGCTCGAGAAGTATGGTCTGGTCGATGTGATCCATGAGGCGGTAGAACGCCGAATTCCTTTTTTGGGAATTTGTCTGGGGCTGCAGCTTTTGTTTGAGAGCAGCGAGGAAGCACCGGGAGTGGACGGCCTTGGCCTTTTGCCGGGCAGGATCCTGCGGATTCCTGAGAAAACGGATCTTAAGATTCCGCATATTGGCTGGAATTCTCTGAGCTTTCCTCATCAGGGGCGCCTTTTTCAGGGGATTGCAGAAGGGGCATATGTCTATTTTGTGCATTCCTACTATTTAGAGGCAAAGGAACCGGAGATCGTAAAGGCGGCGACAGAGTATGGAACCTTAATACACGCTTCGGTAGAACGGGACAATCTTTTTGCCTGCCAGTTTCATCCGGAGAAGAGCTCGGAAGTGGGACTTAAGATATTACAGAATTTCTTGAAGATATAGGATGGAGCGGCGCATATGCACACGAAGCGTATCATTCCCTGCCTGGACGTGAAAAACGGCAGAGTGGTCAAGGGAGTTAACTTTATCAATTTTAAGGATGCGGGAGATCCTGCAGAAGTGGGCGCAGCTTATGACAAGTCGGGCGCGGACGAACTGGTATTCTTAGATATCACGGCTTCTTCCGATGCCAGAGCTACCGCGGTAGAGATGGTGCGGAA
>CAZUZZ010000158.1:0-4791 GCA_964625055.1 uncultured Bacteroides sp.
CCGCGCCGATGATCACATCACCCGCCACGGTCAGTCCTTTTTCCGGCAGAAGGGCGTGCTCGATGCCCATCTCTCCCACCTCAAAATAATTGGTGATCTCATTTTTGCGGGCAAACTCCCGCACACACTTACAATGTTCTGCAGATTTGATATCTTTATTGGGAACAAAATGATCCGGTACCAGCGCGATCTTGTCCTTGTGAAACACACCGTCCACCTTCATTTTTTCCATTTCTTTGATCGCTACGGGGCTGGTGATATCATTGCCAAGCACCAGATCCAGATCTGCCTCAATGAGCTGTCCTGCTTCTACTTTTTCTAATCCGGCGTGTGCCGCCAGAATTTTTTGCGTCATCGTCATTCCCATGTTGGTATTCCTCCTGTATTTAAGTATCGTATCTATTTTATCACAAATCGTTGCTCTAGGAAAGGCTTCCTAAAATAATCCCTGCGTAGGCGGACCGTCCTTCGACGTTTAAGTGGATACCGTCCGAACACAACCATTCCGCGTGTTCTGAGGCAGCCTGAGACCAATCAATAATATGAACATTCTCATTATCCTCAGCAAGCTTACGGATCGTTGCATTGGAATCTTCCTGCCAGGCAAGATCCCTTCCGTAAACGGTAACCCAATAAATCGTTCTGCCGCTTCCCAGCCGGTCGATCAGCTCCTGGCCTGCAGCTGTACTGAAAGTGCCATTTGTCCCAAGTCCAATTACAACGGTCTGTCTCAATGAATCCTGTTTTTCCAGAGAATCAATGACACTATCGGCATGAATGACCTGTCTGGATACCTTCGCATCAATCACACAATCCGGCAGCATTCCCAGAATCGATGACGCGGCTCCCAACATGACTGAATCGCCTATCATGGTAACGGACATGGGCTCCTCTACGCTCTCCTCCGGCGCTTCCGGCTCTTCCTCCACGCTCTCCGCCTCTATTTGCGTCACTTCTTCCGGTTCGATTTCCGGCTGTACTTCTTCCATTGTATTTTCCAGCTGTTCCGGTGTCTCACACTCCGCCTGCACATTCATCAGAGTACAGCGGCTGCTCAGCAAAAATGCTGAAATAACAATGATACGTAAAGCCACAACTACTTTTTTTAATGCATATTTTACCAAGGTTTCTTTTCTTTCCACGATTTCCCTCATTTCTGTGCAAAAAATTTTCCGTTCACGCAATTCTTCACAGAAACAACGATGCAGGATATTTTGCACCATACAATATATTCCAAATATGCATTATAATATGTCTCTTTCTAAAATTCAAACAAATCTTTTAGAAATATTACAAAAATATTACGACAGAAAGAAAAGTGTGACTTTGAAAAGATCCCCGTCTACCGAGATCTCCATTCTGCCATTCTGCAGCTCCACCAGCGTCTTGGCGATGGCGAGTCCCAGACCGCTCCCCTCGGAGCTTCGCGCGCTGTCTCCTCTGACAAAACGCTCTGTCAGTCTTTCCGGGGAAACATTCAACTCTGTGCCGGATATATTTTTCATTTCAATGGCGACATTCGCCCCCTGTAGATTAGCGCTCACATACACTCTTGTATGAGGCATGGCGTATTTTATGATGTTTGCGTATAAATTATCGAAAATACGATAAGTTTTTTCTCCATCCAATAGCAGAAACAGCTTTTGCTCTGGCAGCTCAAATCGGAACGTCAAATCTGCCGATTCTGCCTTATCCTCATATTCCAGATAGACCTGCTTCAGCAGATGACAGACATCCATTCGCTCCTGCTGTACAGTCACGCTGCCGCTGTTGGCTTTGCTCAGCTCGAATAGATCTTCAATCAGCACCTTTAAGCGAAGCGATTTTCTCTCCAGGACCTCCAGATATTCTTTCTGCTGATCCGCTGTGATATGTTCCTCCTGCAGAAGTGAAATGTAGGTGATAATGGCTGTGAGCGGCGTTTTCAGATCGTGGGATACATTGGTGATCAGCTCCGTGCGCATCCGCTGACTCGCAACCTCCTCTTCCACCGCTTTGGAAAAACCGGTTTGTATCTCGGAAAGTTCCCCTTTTAAGGGGTCGAATATCCCCCAGTCCCCTGCAAACTCCGTCTGCAGATTCCCGGCTGCCACTGAACGCACCGCCTCCATCATATAGCCGTATTTTTCCTGAATGATATGGATATATTTTTTCAGGAAAAGGTAGAGAAAAACAGAATATCCGATCAGCAGGAACACGCCGAACACCCAAAACATACTAAACAGCGCAAGAATCAGGAAATTCACTGTAAGCAGTTTAACAAGCGGCACATTCAGATCTTTTTCCAGGTCCGCATATACGATCTCTCTGTGCAGACGCATTTTTTTCCTTTTACAGGAAACTCTCATGTAGCGAACGATCCGATAGCAGAGACAGCGTTTCCGAAAATAGCCTCTGATGCCGAACAGATATACCTGGCAAAGCGCAGTCACCAGCATAAACCACAGGAAAAACGACGCCGTCAAGACGAGCAGATTGCCTGCCAGAACAACAATATGCGCATCACCTTGGAACATCCAGGGCCAGACAGAATGGATCCTGTAGGAAAGATTGTAGTCCCGATGATCCGACATAGTGTACATGACAAAGCTGGCAGACAGTTCTCCCAAGATCATAAACATCGCCCAGAGAACCAGAGCAAGAACCTCTATATGCAGCGGGAAAATCATACCTTCATGCAGATGATACCCCTTCCACAGTGGCAGAAGCAAAGCGGCGATTGCCAAGGCGAGCAAAAGGATGCGAAAAGTCTGTTGTATGCCGCTGTTTAAATAGTTCCCGGCAGAGTCCATGGATTGGAACAAACGGGAGGACGCCTTAATTTCCTCCATCTGTTCCGGTGTGAAGGCATAGCAGACCGTACAGTCTTTCGGCGTATTGCAGACTTGCAGACGCATCTGCCTGATGTCGATGCCGTTTCCGTAATATATGTTCTCCTCCCAATTCACTCCGCCGTAGCCGGAATAAGACAGCGCTTCATAGAGACTCCTCTCCAGATAGCGGCTTTTCATGACTCTCTCCACATTTTTTAACAGAGTATCCGCATCTTCCCCGCGCACCCACATATGCTCTAACAGACCGTCTTTGTCAAAACGCAGTTTGATATAGCAGGAATAATAGTCCGCCAGTGTTCCTGCCTCATCTGTGCCAAGCTTCTGCAGATCCAGCTCTGTGTTAGCCAGGCTTTTCTCACTTGCATGGTCTATGATCTGGTAATCCGCATGAGCAGCCAGACCGCCGGCAAAATTGGTATCCCACTCCGACAGAAGCTCGTCCAATCGTTCTCCTGCAAAGGAAAGAGGCGTCTCATCCACAAAAGAGTAATATTCCGTATAATCACCCGCTTCCGCCACGCTTTCCTCGCACTTCAGATAAAGATCGGCAGACAGAGCAGCCGCACCCGTCACCGTTTCCCGCAGCTGCATATAGAGCACAGTGTTTGCCTGATAGATCTCATATAAAAATTCACTGCCGGAAAAAACATCCGGCTCATCGACGGATGCCCGCTCCTTAAAATTCTCATATTGAGAAAGAAATACGACAGAGGCTGTCAGAATCAGAAACCAGGCCACGATAAGTCCCGGCAGCTGTTCCCTTCTACTACGTTTTACGCTCTCACTGTTTTTCGATTTTGTATCCAATACCCCACACCACCTTTAAGTATTTTGGCTCCCGGGGATTTAATTCAATCTTCTCCCGGATCTTTCTGATATGCACCATGATCGTGTCCGTGTTGATGGCCTGCTCGTTCCAGACCCGTTCGTAGATTTCCTCCGCCGAGAACACCCGGCCCGGATTTTTGCCGAGAAGGAGCAGAATCTTAAATTCTGTGGGTGTCAGTTTTACAGGATTGCCGTCCAGAAACACCTCCACAGAATCCTCGTGGATCTCCAGCCCGCCGATGGTGTAGACCCGCTCTTTCGGTTCACACTCATCCTTCATTTCCAGATAGCGACTGTAACGGCGCAGATGGGAATTGACTCTGGCTAAAAGCTCCATGGTTGTGAAGGGTTTGGTCACATAGTCGTCCGCTCCCATATTTAACCCCATGATCTTATCCACTTCCTCCGATTTGGCGGAGAGCATGATCACGGGAAATTCATAGTGCAGCTCCCGCATCCGCATGACCATACGGATCCCGTCCATCCGAGGCATCATCACATCCACAATGGCAAGGTGAATCTCCTCTTTTTTCATTACATCCAGTCCCGCCAGCCCATCCGCCGCCTGAAATACGATATAGCCCTGATTTTTCAAGTAGATCTCGATGCCCTCCCGGATATCCCGGTCATCCTCCACGATCAAAATATGATAGTCCATTTTCTCCCTCTCCCGTATATATCTGTGCACTGCTCTAGCATAACCGAAGAATCTAAACAAAAACCACTGACAGTTCTTAAGATATTCTAAATATATAAAAAAGAAAAGGCACTCGGCCGGATGACCGGCAGAATGCCCCTGATTTTGTATTCTTTCTTAATCTTCAATCAATATTAACTGACTTGTCAGTTAGTTGTTGATCAGCTTATCCTCGCCGTTCCAGCTGTAAAGCTTTCTGATATCCTCGCCCACTACCTCAGCGGGATGCTCAGCAGCCAGCTTGCGCATCGCCTTGAAGTGAACCTGTCCGCCTGCGGAAGACATATCAAGCAGGAAGTCCTTCGCAAAGGTACCGTCCTGAATGTCAGCAAGGATCTTCTTCATCGCCTTCTTGGTATCCTCGGTGATGATCTTGGGACCGGTGATATAGTCGCCATACTCCGCTGTGTTGGAAATAGAATATCTCATGCC
>CAZUZZ010000159.1:0-2702 GCA_964625055.1 uncultured Bacteroides sp.
CGGCCTATGCGTGTATCGCAAACGGCGGCACCTATATCAAGCCCAAGCTTTATACTAAAGTATTAGACCATGACGGCAACATTGTCTTAGATAATACCATGCCAGACTCCAAGCAGGTCATCAAGGAGACCACTGCTTTTCTTCTGACTGACGCTATGGTGGACGTGGTCACCAGCGGCACCGGCGGTTCCGTTAATTTCGGCAATATGGCTATCGCCGGAAAGACAGGTACGACCTCCGATTATAACGATGTGTGGTTCGCAGGGTATACTCCCTACTACACAGCCACTACTTGGGCCGGTTTCGACAACAACGTCAAACTGACCGGCGAGGAAAAAAATCTGGCAAAAAAACTGTGGCGTGTTGTCATGTCAGAAATCCATGCAGAGCTGCCCAGTGAATCTTTCAGCGTTCCCTCCGGCATCGTGACAGCTACGGTCTGTTCCCGGTCCGGAAAAGCTCCGATCGCGGGACTCTGTGACGGAACACTGCGCACGGAATACTTCACAGAAGACACCATACCTTCAGAAAGCTGTGACGTACACTATGCCGGTCAGATCTGTCAATACAGCACACTTCCGGCCTGCGAGTTCTGTCCTTTCAAAGTAGAGGGTGTGGTAGAACTGACGCCGATCGAAGATGTATCTCTGCAGAGCGGCTCCTCCACAACAACCACAGAAGTGGTGCACGAGGATGGTTCCATTGATGAGGTACCGGTAGCTGCTCCACAGTCCAATATGTGTCCCCACGACGAAACCTTTTTCGCGACACCGGGATATGAGGATCTGATCAATGCCCAGCGCGGCGAGATTGCTCAACGAAACGCAGAAGCAGCGCAAGCTACTGCCGCAGCAGCGGCGGCGGAACAACCGCAGCCCGAACAGCCACAGCCCGAACAACAATAGAAAATCGTCACAATTTTCTATATAGAAAACACAAAGAGGACTGCCCCCGGCAGTCCTCTTTTATGACGATCTTCTCAGATCCCTTTTACCTCTTTGATCTTCTGTTCCAGCTCATCGATCCCGCTGTTCGCATTGGTTACCGCCCGACAGAATTCCTCGTACTCAGTCCCCGGCTCCTGCCCGCAGCTCTCATAGTACCGCTTGCCGATCTCGATATAATTTTTCCGTATCACATCCTCACAGGTACTGATCTGCCTTTTCAGACTCGCGATCTCCGCCAGATCCTTCGCTTTCCCGGACACCTCTTTTCCCTTTGTACTGAGGGTATCGCCCAGCTTATCAAAAAACTCCATATCTCATTCTCCCTTCTGCAGTCATTTATTTTTCTTTTACAACCATTATATCTCAAATGCCATTATAATGAAATATTTAAGAAAGAATTGCGTGCCAGTTCCGCCGCGATATGCTCCGCCAAAATCTGATAGCCCTCTTCGTTCGGATGCACACCGTCCGGCATATATTCCGTCACGATATCCACGTCATGGGAATCCAGAATGTTGGAGTTATACAGGTCAATGACTGTAAATCCGTATTCCTCGGACAGCTCCAGCATCACATTCACCAATCTCTTCTGCGGAAGCAGATAGTCTCTTTCCCGCATCAGATAATCCTGCAGAATATTGGGAAGAGGCGTGATAAAATAAATCTCTGCATCCGGATAGTTCTCCCGCAGTCCCCGCATCAGTTCATCCAGATCACCGCAAAGGGTCCAGGGCTGCCTCTCCTCCAGCGTACCAAGCTCCTTCTCAGAAAGACAGAAACCATCGTTAGTGCCTCCCATCACGAGAATAATATCAGTATCCGCCGGAATCTCCTCATAGCGCTCCACAAAGGCATCTGCCCAATACCGTCCGATGGAAGAACCGCCGATTCCCAGGTTATACACTTCCTCCGCGCCCAAAAGCTCTTTCAGGATGGACGGATAAGAACAGTCGGGATAATTCTCCTCATCTTCCAGGTTAGCAGCCGCTGTGATACTGTCTCCCAGACAGGCGATCTTTTTCCCGGAAAAGTCCGGCTGGCTCTGTTTCAGATAAAGTCTGTCTTGCCGATTCACAAGCCGTGTCTCCTCCAGAGATCTTCTGATCTGCCTGCGCCCCTCCAGGGTATTGCCCGATACAGTGCTGTTCTCTGACACTGTCGTATTTCCTGACACTGTGGTGTTCTCCGACCAGCTTTCATTTCCCGAAACTGTGGTGTTCTCTGACCAGCTTTCATTTCCCGAAACTGTGGTGTTCTCTGACCAGCTTTCATTTCCTGACACCGTTGTGTTCTCTGACCAGCTTTCATTTCCCGAAACTGTGGTGTTCTCCGACCAACTTTCATTGCCTGACACCGTTGTGTTCTCCGACCAGCTTGTATTCCCCGACAGGCTCTCCCGCTCTTCATCAAACATGGACGCCGCCGGAATCGCTTCCTCCGCCGACACAGAGTCATACTGTATTTCTTCCAGAAACTGCACCAGTTTCTCCCGATCCTGGGAAAGCTCCTGAATTTCCTGCCGCATTTCCTGCACCCGGTCATTGGCTTCCTGATTTCTTGATAAAATTTTCTCCTGTTCCCTCCGCGTGACAAAAGTGTCATAGGAACGCAGTCCTATCGCTGCCAGAAGCACCGCCAACAGCGATAGGATAACTACCGCTAATATCTCATTTATCTTTCTCATTGCAATCTCTGTCTTACGATCTCATAGGCCAGAACGCCCGCCGCCACAGAAGCATTCAGGGAATCAATATC
>CAZUZZ010000159.1:2802-4779 GCA_964625055.1 uncultured Bacteroides sp.
TTCGGAATGATGACGCCATGAGCGCCCGCCTGATTGGCCGTGCGGATGATCGCCCCCAGATTGTGAGGATCCTCGATCCCGTCCAGAAGCAGTACAAAGGGCGCCTCGCCTTTCTCCTTAGCCCGCTGCAGGATCTCGTCCACCTCGGCATAGGCATAAGCCGCCGCGCTGGCGATCACGCCCTGATGCCTGCCCGTCTCGGACATCTGATCCAGCCGCTCCTTCGCCACATATTTGATCTGGCTTCCCTGCTTTGCAGCCTCCCGCTTGATGGTCATGATCGGCCCGTCCTTACAGCCGTCCAGCACATAGAGCTTATCTATCGTTCTGCCCGCCCGAAAAGCCTCGATCACGGCATTTCTGCCCTCTATGGTAAATTCGTTTTGTTCCATTTTATGTAAACCTCTTTTCGCTCACTCGCAAACCCACACTTTCGCGGCTGTCATATTATATCTCCAGTCCTGCCTTCTCGATCGCCATTTGAATCAGCGCAAGCATTCGCTCCTGGTTCCCTGTCAGATACAGATAGCCGCACAAGGCCTCAAATCCGGTGGCCTTACGGTACTCTATGACACTGGCATTCTTCGCCGTCGTATAGGACTTGGCGTTTCTGCCCCGCTTGTAAACCGCCTGCTCCTCCTCCGTCAGTTCCTCCAGCATGGCCTCTATCATTCGTGCCTGCACACGAGCGTTGACATAGGTGACCGTCTTTTTGTGCAGCCTATTGGCGGAGGTGTTTCCCCGTTCCACCACGATGGTGCGGATGACCAGATCATAGATCGCGTCACCGATATAGGCAAGCACCAGCGGAGAATAGGTTCGTACATCCACTTCCCCACAGGCAAAACACTGCTTGATCGCCTCTAAGATCGTCACGCTCTCTTCCATTTCACACCCTCTCGTGTATCCTCCAGAATGATACCCTTATCAGAAAGAATATCCCGTATCTCATCCGCTCTCGCAAAGTTTTTCGACTTCCTGGCCTCCTGCCGTTCCTGAATCAGAGCCTCGATCTCTTCATCCAGCATCTCCTGCTTTCGCTCCACGGTCAGGCCGCAGATATCGGCAAGCATTACGATTTCTTCCTTGAGCGCCCCTATAAAAGCGGCGCTTGCTCCCTCGCCCGCACAAGTGTTGGCAAATTTGACCAGATCAAAAATGGCCGAAACGGCATCCGCCGTATTGAAATCGTCGTCCATGGCATCATCAAACTTCTGGACAAATTCCTTAGCCTGCGTCAGCTGCTCCTGCTCCTCGCTGCTCATCGCCTGCGCCCCTGCGCTCTCCAGCAGGAAGTTCAGGTTTGACACACAGGTCACGATCCTCTCCAGACCGCTCTTCGCCGCCTCCATCAGCTCTGCGCTGAAATTCAAGGGGCTTCTGTAGTGTGCCGATAGCATGAAGAACCGCAATACCTGCAGATCGTACTTCTCGCTGATATCCCGCACTGTAAAGAAATTCCCCAAAGACTTGGACATCTTCTTATTATCAATATTTAAAAACCCGTTATGCATCCAGTATTTGGCAAAAGGTTTGCCGTTAGCCGCCTCCGACTGAGCGATCTCATTCTCGTGATGGGGGAAGATCAGATCCTCGCCGCCCGCGTGAATGTCGATCTCCTCTCCCAGATATTTCTTGCTCATCACCGAGCACTCGATATGCCAGCCCGGACGCCCTTCACACCATGGCGACTCCCAGAAAGGCTCCCCTTCCTTCTTTGGCTTCCAGAGCACGAAATCCAGAGGATCCTGTTTCTGCTCCTCACCGGACACCAGAAGAGAACGGCCGCCGCTCCTTAAATCATCCAGATTCTTATGGGAAAGCTTGCCATATTCGGCAAAGCTCCTGGTCTTATAATAAACCGTCCCGTCCTCCGCCACATAAGCGTGTCCCTTGTCGATCAAGGTGCGAATCATGTCGATCATGCCGTCGATCTCACAGGTCGCCTTGGGATGTGTAGTCGCCGGCTTCACGTGC
>CAZUZZ010000160.1:0-4770 GCA_964625055.1 uncultured Bacteroides sp.
GTGGGTCATATCGAAAATATCGAATAGCATCGGGATGCGGACTAACTGATCGTATGTATGGTCTATCGCGGAAAAGAAGAGATACAGATCGTCACCGGGGCGCCCAATGTGAAGGAGGGCGATAAAGTGCCGGTAGTTTTGGACGGCGGTAAGGTGGCTGGCGGCCACGACGGCGGGCCGCTGCCGGAGGAAGGAATCGAAATAAAGGACGGGAAACTGCGCGGTGTGCCCTCCAACGGTATGATGTGTTCTATCGAGGAATTAGGCTCCAGCCGGGATATGTACCCGGAAGCGCCGGAGCTTGGTATTTATATTTTTGAGGATGACGTGGAAGTTGGTGCAGATGCAGTGGAGGCGCTGGGCCTTCGGGATACCGTATTTGAGTATGAAGTCACCTCAAACCGCGTAGACTGTTATAGTGTGATCGGTATTGCCAGAGAGGTGGCGGCTACCTTCAGAAAACCTTTTATTTTGCCGGAAGTAGTGGTGAAGGGCAACGGTGAAAAGGCGGAGGACTACATTTCTGTGGAAGTGCAGGACAAGGAACTGTGTCCCAGATACTGTGCGAGAGTGTGTAAGAATATCAAGATCGGTCCTTCCCCTAAATGGATGCAGAGACGCCTTGCGGCCAGCGGGATCCGTCCCATCAACAATCTGGTGGATATTACCAACTATGTAATGGAAGAGTACGGACAGCCCATGCACGCCTATGATCTCAGCACCATTGCGGGTAATAAGATCATTGTCCGTCGTGCCAAGAACGGGGATGTATTCCAGACTTTGGACGGACAGGAGCGGAAGCTGGATGAGGATGTTCTGATGATATGCGATGCGGAGAAAGAGGTGGGTATTGCCGGAATCATGGGCGGTGAGAATTCCAAGATCACCGATGATGTGACCACAGTGCTCTTCGAGGCGGCTACCTTTAACGGCGCCAATATCCGTAAATCGGCGAAGCGCGTGGGTCTGCGCACGGATGCCTCCGGCAAATTTGAGAAGGGGCTGGATCCCCATAATGCGGAAGCTGCCATCAACAGAGCCTGTCAGCTCATCGAGGAGCTTGGCTGCGGAGAAGTCGTGAGCGGTATGGTGGATGTGAAGGGTGATCTGAAGGAGGAAGTGATGCTTCCTTTCGAGCCGGAAAGCTACAATAAGCTGCTGGGTACGGATGTCTCCGAGGCAGAGATGCTGGAGATATTCAAAATGATCGAGGTGCGTTATGATGCGGAGAAGAAGGAACTGATCGTGCCCACCTTCCGGCAGGATATTCTAAGACAGTGCGATATTGCAGAGGAAGTGGCGCGGTTTTATGGTTACGATAAGATCCCCACAACCCTTCCTACCGGTGAAGCTACCACGGGTAAGCTGCCCTTTAAGCTGCGCATAGAACAGAAAGCCAGAGACATTGCGGAATACTGTGGCTTCTCTCAGGGTATGTGCTATTCCTTCGAGAGTCCGAAGGTATTTGATAAGCTGTTGCTCTCCGCAGACAATCCGGCGAGGAAAGCGATCACCATTGCCAATCCGCTGGGAGAAGATTTTTCCATTATGCGTACGCTTTCTTTAAACGGAATGTTGACCAGCCTTGCTACCAACTACAACAGACGAAACAAGAATGTGCGTCTCTATGAGCTGGGGAATATCTATCTGCCGAAAGCACTGCCTTTGACAGAGCTTCCTGAGGAGCGGATGCAGTTTACCTTGGGTATGTACGGAGAGGGAGACTTCTTTACCATGAAGGGTGTGCTGGAGGAGTTCTTTGAATGCATCGGCATGAAGAAGAAAGCGGTCTATGACCCGAAGGCGAACAGGAATTACCTGCATCCGGGAAGACAGGCAAACATTTTATATGAGAACAGAATCATCGGATATCTGGGAGAGGTACACCCGGAGGTCTGCGATAATTACGATCTGAAGACCAGAGCCTATGTGGCGGTTTTGGATATGCCGGAAATCATTCCGTTTGCCACCTTTGACCGGAAGTATGAGGGAATCGCAAAATACCCGGCAGTGCTTCGGGATATCAGTATGGTGGTGCCTAAGGAAGTCATGGCAGGACAGATTGAAGCGATGATCGCGCAGCGCGGCGGTAAGATCCTGGAGGATTACAGGCTCTTTGATATCTATGAGGGCGATCAGATCAAGGAGGGCTTCAAGTCTATGGCATATTCCATCACCTTCCGCGCTTTAGACAGAACCCTGGAAGAGGCGGATGTGTCAGGCGCTATGAAGAAAATCTTAAATGGTCTGGAAGGCATGGGAATCGAGCTGAGAAGCTAAAAAGTGCAAAACAGAAAGGAGCTGTGACATGGAACAGAAAAATACATGGGAGACATACAACGCCAAGCAGTTAAAGGAAGTGGATGCTTTCGCAAGAGAATATATGGATTTTTTGGACAACGGAAAGACAGAGAGAGAGTGCATCGACCAGATCGTGAATACCGTGGAGGCCGCGGGCTATCAGGAGCTTGAGGCGCTGATCAAGGATGGGAAAAAGTTAAAGGCAGGAGATAAGGTGTACTCTGTGTGGATGAATAAGTCCATCGTATTTTTCCAGATCGGTCAGGAGAAGATGGAGAACGGCATGAATATTCTGGGGGCGCATATAGATTCTCCCCGTCTGGATGTGAAGCAGAATCCCCTCTATGAGGACGGCGGCTTCGCCTATCTGGATACTCACTATTACGGCGGCGTGAAAAAGTACCAGTGGGTGACGATTCCTCTTTCCATTCACGGAGTAGTGGTGAAGAAGGATGGCAGCACTGTGGAGATCAATGTGGGAGAGAATGAGGACGATCCGGTGTTTTTTGTCTCCGATCTTCTGATTCATCTGGCGCATGAGCAGCTGGAGAAGAAAGCAAACAAAGTGATCGAGGGTGAGGCCCTGGATATCATTGTGGGGAATAAGCCCCTTGTGGTGGATAAAAAGAAGAAAGCGGATGATGAGGAGAAGAGTGCACAGAAGGATGCCGTGAAAAAAGGCATTCTGGATATTCTGGAAAAGAACTATGGCATCGCGGAGGAGGATTTTGTTTCCACAGAGCTTGAGGTGGTGCCTGCAGGTAAAGCCAGAGAGGCCGGCTTTGACCGGAGCATGATCCTGTCCTATGGGCAGGATGACCGCGTATGCGCATTCTCGTCCATGAAAGCAATGCTGGAGCTTCCGGCTAAGACGAAGCGGACAGCCTGCTGTATTCTGGTGGATAAGGAGGAGGTCGGCAGCGTAGGGGCAACCGGTATGCAGTCCAAATTCTTTGAAAATGCGGTGGCGGAGATCATGAATCTGCTGGGCGAATACAGCGATCTGAATCTGCGCAGATGTCTGGCACATTCCTGTATGCTTTCCTCCGATGTGAGCAGCGCTTACGATCCCACCTATGCGTCCAGCTTTGACAAGAAAAACGTGGCTTATCTGGGCGGCGGCATGGTGTTTAACAAGTTTACCGGCTCTCGTGGGAAATCCGGTTCCAACGATGCCAATGCGGAGTATCTGGGGCATATCCGGGCAATCTTTGAGAAGGAGAAGGTGAACTTCCAGACGGCGGAGCTTGGCAAGGTGGATCTGGGCGGCGGCGGCACGATCGCCTATATCCTTGCGCTTTACGGCATGAATGTGATAGACAGCGGCGTGGCTGTGCTTAATATGCACGCGCCTTGGGAAGCGACAAGCAAGGCGGATGTGTACGAGACGAAACGCGGATATGTGGCATTTTTAGAAAATGCAAATATGTGAGGATAAGGATGACAGATTTAAAGACATCAGATTTTTATTTTGATCTGCCGCAGGAGCTGATCGCACAGGATCCTCTTGAAGACCGATCAGCTTCCAGACTGCTGGTACTACACCGGGAGAATGGGGCGGTAGAGCATCATACATTTAAAGAAATCACACAATTTTTAAGGCCAGGCGATTGTCTGGTCTTAAATAACACAAAGGTATTGCCGGCAAGGCTTCTCGGAACAAAAGAAGATACCGGGGCGGCCATCGAAGTGTTGCTCTTAAAGAGAAGAGAGAAAGATGTCTGGGAAACCCTGGTGAAGCCGGGGAAAAAGGCAAGACCCGGTACAAAACTCACCTTTGGGGACGGCAGTCTGCGGGCGGAGGTCCTGGAAGTGGTGGAGGAGGGCAATCGCCTGATCCGTTTCTTTTATGAGGGAATCTTCGAGGAGGTGCTGGATCGTCTGGGGGAGATGCCACTGCCGCCGTATATCACCCACAAGCTGCAGGATAAAAATCGCTACCAGACCGTGTACGCCAGGTACGAGGGCTCGGCGGCGGCGCCAACGGCTGGACTTCATTTTACAGAGGCGTTATTGGAACAGATCAAGGAGATGGGCGTAGAGATCGCTTTTGTGACGCTCCATGTTGGGCTTGGTACCTTCCGACCGGTGAAGGTGGAGGATCTGTCAGAGCATCATATGCATTCGGAGTATTATGAAGTGACAAAGGAGACGGCAGAGATGATAAACCGCACGAAAGAAAAAGGCGGGAGAGTGATCTGCGTGGGCACCACTAGCTGCCGGACCATAGAGAGCGCGGCGGGAGAGGATGGCAGAGTCATCGCAGGCTGCGGCAACACGGAAATCTTTATCTATCCGGGGTATCGTTTTAAAGTGCTGGACTGTTTGATCACGAACTTCCATTTGCCGGAGTCTACATTGGTGATGTTGGTCTCTGCGTTGGCAGGACGTGAAAACGTGCTGGCGGCGTATCAGGAGGCGATAGAAGAGAAGTATCGGTTTTTCAGCTTTGGGGATGCGATGCTGATT
>CAZUZZ010000161.1:0-4723 GCA_964625055.1 uncultured Bacteroides sp.
ATGATCAAGAACGATATCGCCAAGGTGATATCCAAGTACATGAAGATAGATGCCAAGAGCATGGAGATTCAGATCACTCAGACAAACGGCAAGGGACACGGGATTAAGAATCCTACGCTCTATGCCAATATACCGATCCTGGATCTGAAACAATAACTGATTAAGCCGATTGAGCTGCGCTCAATCACGAGATTTGCCTGCGGCAAACTCGGAGAAGACTGAGACAGTCGTGGAATTTGCCTGCGGCAGACTCGGCAGGAGAGAAGAGGAAATGCTAAAGCAATATCATATCAGGGATTATGACTTTAAATTGATCGTGCTGGTGGTGGCGCTCACCGCCATAGGCGTTCTGGCCATCGGAAGCGCCAAGGAGTCGCTGCAGAGCAGACAGATTGCAGGGGCTGTGTTTGGTTTTTTTCTGATGCTGGTCATATCCCTGTTTGACTATTCGGTGATCCTCAAGTTTTACTGGATCATGTATGGGGTCAATCTGGTTCTCCTGTGGCTGGTGAAGGCCATAGGCGTATCGGCGGGTGGCGCACAGCGCTGGCTAAACCTCTTCGGGATCCAGTTCCAGCCCTCTGAGACGGCGAAGATCCTGTTGATTTTATTTTTCTCCCAGTTTATCATGAAACATAAAGAAGAGATGGGAACATTTCGGATCGTGGGGAGCTGTGTGCTTCTGTTTATACCTTCCCTCTATCTGATTCTCAAACAGCCGGATCTGTCCACCAGCATTATGGTGGTGATCCTCTTCTGTGTGGTGATGTTTGTGGGCGGCGTGAGCTGGAAGTACGTGATCCTGGCCATTTCTGTGGCGGTTCCGGCCTTTGTCATAGTCTTGACTTTGATTTTGCAGCCGGAGCAGCAGATTATCAACGAATTTCAGCAGCGGCGTATTCTGGCATGGCTTTACCCGGACGAGTATTCTGATACGGAGGCATACCAGCAGAACAATTCCAAGACGGCAATCGGATCCGGTATGCTTTACGGGAAGGGGTATAACACCAACGAGATCAGTTCGGTAAAGAACGGTAATTTTATTGCTGAGGTGGAAACGGACTTTATTTATGCGGTGGTGGGCGAAGAATTTGGCTTTGTAGGCGGCTGTGTCGTAATTGTGTTATTGATTTTCATCTCATTTGAATGTATTATGGTAGCTAGGAAGGCAAAGGATCTGGCCGGTACGATCATCGCCGCGGGGGTGGCGTCGCTGGTCGGTTTTCAGGGAATGCTGAATATAGCGGTGGCCACCGGCGCCAGTCCGAATACGGGAATACCGCTTCCGTTTGTCAGCTACGGACTCACTTCGCTTGTGAGTCTGTATATTGGAATTGGGTTTGTGATGAACGTGAGGCTGCAATGTAAAAATGACAGAGGGGTTAGCAAATGAATATTGCTTTGATCGCACATGATGCTAAGAAAAAACTGATGCAGAACTTCTGCATTGCTTATCGGGGAATTTTGAGTAAAAACGAGCTTTTTGCGACGGGAACGACCGGACGTCTGATCGAGGAAGTGACGAATCTTACCATTCACAAGTATCTTGCGGGACATCTTGGCGGTGCCCAGCAGATCGGGGCGCAGATCGAACACAACCAGATCGACTTGGTGATCTTTTTGAGAGATCCCCTTTATCCGAAGTCCCATGAGCCGGATGTAAACAATGTGGTCATGCTCTGTGACAGACATAACATACCGCTTGCCACAAATCTGGCATCCGCAGAGCTTTTGATCAAATCTCTTGACAGAGGAGACCTTGAGTGGCGTGAAATGTACAAATAACCGATCGAGCAGAGCTCGATCACGAGATTTGCCTGCGGCAAACTCGGCTCCCCAAATTAGTAAATGTTGTGCTTTCTTGCTTCTGTTAGCCTTTGTGCTGACGGGATGCGGAAGTACGAAATATGATATGCCCTATGAACAGCAGGATAGTGTCAGCAGTTACCAGCTCATCAATACCACCAACAGAGAGACCATAGATCCCTTTGCAAAGGATCTGTGTGTGGCGGCAAGGGATGTGTCGGCAGAAGGTGTGGATATGTCTCATGTGGCTGCGGCTGCGCTGTTTGACACGAAAAATCTGGAGACGCTCTACGCTAAAAATGTAAATAACCAGCTCAATCCGGCCAGCCTGACTAAGGTTATGACGGCGCTTGTGGCGTTGAAGTACGGTTCCTCGGACGATATCTACACGGCCTCGGAGAATGTGCTGATCACAGAGCAGGGGGCGGTATTGTGCGGCCTGAAGCCGGGAGACAGGATGACGTTGGATCAGGCGCTGCATACATTGCTCATCTATTCGGCAAATGACGCAGCGATCCTTGTCGCGGAGGGTGTCGCCGGTTCTCAGGAGGCCTTTGTGGAGCTGATGAACCAGGAGGCGCGTGAGATTGGCGCCACGAACTGTAACTTCATGAATCCAAACGGACTGACAGAGGAAGGCCATTATGTGACGGCCTATGATCTTTATCTGATCTTTCAGGAAGCCTTAAAATATGATCTTTTTAATCAGATCATACAGATGAATTCCTACAGCACGGTCTATACGGCGGCTGACGGGACGGAGAAGACACTGGAGATGGAGACCTCGAATCTTTTTTTGCGGGGCACTTATGATCCGCCGGCGAATGTGACTGTGGTGGGAGGAAAAACAGGTACCACCAATGCGGCGGGACATTGTTTGCTCCTGCTTTCCAGAGACAGCAACGGTACACCTTACATTTCCGTGATCCTAAAGGACGAGTCCAGGGAAGCGCTGTATGGAGATATGGAAGATCTGCTTGGAATCATCAAATAAGGTAGTTGTATTTTCGGGGCTTTTCCTGTATAATTGAGAAAGGGAAAGACTACTATTTTACATTAGGAGGGTATCGACATGGTTCAGTTTATTGTAGGCAACAAGGGAAAGGGAAAGACCAAGCATTTATTAGATAAAGTGAATACGGAGATTAAGGATGCGCAGGGCAATGTCGTGTATCTGGACAAGAGTACGAAGCATATGTTCGAATTAAATAATAAGATCCGCCTTATCGACGTGCCGGAGTATCTGGTGTCGAACAGTGATGAGTTCATCGGCTTTATCTGCGGTATCATCTCTCAGGATCACGACTTACAGCAGATGTATTTTGACAGCTTTTTAAATATCGCCTGTGTGGAGGCGGACGAGCTGGAGAAAGTCATAGCCAAGATCGAGAAGATCAGTGAAAAGTTCCATGTGGATTTTGTGATAAGCGTATCGCTGGATGAGAGCCAGCTTCCGGAGAATGTGCGCAAAAACATTCTCATTTCCCTCTGATATGTACATACATTGATATTGAAATATAGATAATTCCATAAAACCTCGGAATCTTCCGGGGTTTTATCATTTGGCAGAAATAGGGTGTGTTACGTTGGCAGATAACAGCAATAAGATAAGTAAATACAGAAGGCCCGTCAATTTAAACATTGGCATGGTTGTTTTTGCGGTGATTCTGGTTTATGTGGTGATGTGCGTGATCATGTATTTTCGGACAGATCACATCGTTCGCTACAGCGTGCAGGAGGGATCCCTGACTTCCAACAGCATCTACCGTGGGATCGCGCTCAGGCAGGAGAAGGTGGTGACCGGTCAGGACGCCGGCTATGTCAACTATTTTGCCAGAGAGGGTGAGCGCACGGCAGTGGGAGACCTGATCTACATTGTGGATGAGACCGGGCGGCTCTCCGATTATATCAAAGCAAGTGCAAACGGGGAAAACTCCCTGTCTGACAGGGAGCTTACTGAGGTGAAGACAGATATTACGGCCTTTGTACACGGGTTTGACCGCACACGTTTTGATGAGGTATACAGCTTCCGGCATGATATGGAGAGTCTGGCCATCAAGCTGGCAAACTATAATATGCGGGAAAATGTGGATGCCTTAAACGACGCCTCTGGCACGGTGCTCATCAATGAACGCCGTGCGTCTGGCAGCGGCATTGTAATATACTCTACGGATGGCTACGAAGAGCTTACGCTGGAGGATATGACAGCGGATCTTTTTGACGAGGAGAAGTATGAACGCAATTATCTGGTCAATAACGGGCTGGTAGCAGCGGGAGACCCGGTCTATAAGCTTTCTACGTCGGAGGACTGGTCCATCGTCATTCAAGTGGAGAAGGAGTTAGCGGATCAGCTTTTGGAGAAGGAGTATGTGGAGGTACGGTTTCTAAAGAATCAGTATACTGCATGGGGAAAGGTGGATACATACACCAATGAGGCGGGAGAAACCTTTGCATCTCTCACATTCACCAATTCCATGATCACCTTCTGTACGGACCGCTTCCTTGATATAGAACTTTTGCTGGAGGAGGAGACGGGGCTTAAGATTCCCAATTCCGCTATCGTGCAAAAGGAGTTCTTTATCGTGCCCAAGGCTTATGTGACCAAGGGCGGCAATAACGGCGGATCCGGCGTGCTCTTAGAGACATATAATGACGAGGGCGAGGCCACGACTCAGTTTGTGGAGACGGAGATCTACGAGGAGACAGAGACAGAATACTATCTGGATGATTCGGTGCTTCGAGCGGGCAATTATATCGTTATGCCGGAGACCGGAGAGAAGCAGGCCATAAGCAAGACCGGTTCTCTGGAGGGTGTTTACAATATCAATAAAGGATATGCGGATTTTAAGCAGATCAGCGTGCTGTACAGCAATGATGAGTATTCTGTGGTGAAATCCAATACGACCTATGGACTCAG
>CAZUZZ010000162.1:0-4715 GCA_964625055.1 uncultured Bacteroides sp.
CCAGCCTACATCATAAAGGAGTGGAGGCGGAAACCTACTTAAGATATGCCAATGAGACATTCGCGAAGCTTTTGAAAGCGGATGAGAAGGAGATTTTTTTTACTTCGGGCGGTACGGAATCTGACAATATTGCGCTGATCGGTGCGGCCATGGCGGGCCACAGGAGAGGCAGACATCTGATCACTACGCCAATTGAGCATCCGGCGGTGTTGAAGCCCATGGCTTATCTGGAGGATCAGGGATTCGAGGTGACCTATCTGTCTGTGGACCGGCAGGGCAGGATCTCCCTGGAGGAGCTGGAGCAGGCTGTCAGGCAGGACACGATCTTGGTCTCTATTATGCACACGAACAATGAGATCGGAAGCTTGCAGCCCATTGCGGAGGCAGGGGCGCTCATCAAAAGGCGCAATCCCCAGACACTCTTTCATGTGGATGCGGTGCAGGGCTTTGGCAAGGCGCGGATCTATCCCGGGAAAATGCAGATCGATATGCTCAGCGCCAGCGGGCACAAGCTGCACGGTCCCAAGGGGATCGGCCTGCTCTATCTGCGTGAGGGCGCGAAAGTGAATCCCATCACTTACGGCGGCGGTCAGCAGCGGGGGATGCGTTCCGGCACGGAAAATCTGCCCGGTATCGCCGGATTCGCCAAGGCGGCAGAACTGGTGTACCAGAATCTGGACCATGACGTGGAAAAAATGTATGCGCTGCGGGAGAGGTTGATCGATGAGGTCAAAAACATGGAAAATGTGGTAGTAAACGGCTGCCCGGGAAAAGAAGGCGCTCCCCATATCGTAAGTTTGTCCGTTGGAGGTGTCCGCAGCGAGGTGCTTCTGCACGCGCTGGAGGAACGTGGGATATACGTTTCTGCGGGAAGTGCCTGTGCGGCGCACAAACCCCAGCCCTCCGCGACCCTGAAGGCGATCGGCGTGGAGAGAGAACTTTTGGGATCCACGATCCGGTTCAGTCTGTCGTGCTTTACGACGGAGGAGGAGATCGATTACACGGTACAAAATCTACAGGAGATCGTACCGATGCTCAGAAGATATACAAGACATTAAAGGAAGGGCGGCAGCGCCCTTCCTCACAGAGAGAGGAAGCGTATGTATAAATCTTTTTTGATCAAATATGCCGAGATTGGCGTGAAGGGCAAAAACCGATATCTGTTTGAGGAGGCTTTGGTCAGGCAGATCAAGTATGCTCTGAAAAAGGCGGAGGGAGAGTTTGCGGTGCGCAGGACGGACGGGCGTATCTATGTGGACGCGCTGTCGGACTTCGATTATGATGAGGCTGTGGAGAGTCTGAAAAAGGTGTTTGGCATCTCCGGCATCTGTCCTGTGGTCTATGTGGAGGACGAGGGATTTGAGCGGCTCTGCGAAGAGGTGGTCCGCTATATCGGCGACGTATATCCGGACAGGCATAAGAGCTTTAAGGTGGCGGCGAGACGGGCGAGAAAAAATTATCCGCTGGATTCCATGGAGATCAATGTGGAGCTGGGAGGCGCTATTCTGGATGCCTATCCGGAAATGCGTGTGGACGTGCACAATCCGGAGATTCTTTTGTGTGTGGAGGTGCGGGACAAGATCTATCTCTATTCCGAGATCATACCGGGCCCCGGCGGTATGCCGGTAGGATCGGGCGGCAAGGCGATGCTGCTTCTCTCCGGCGGTATCGATTCCCCTGTGGCGGGCTGGATGATCGCGAAGCGCGGTGTCAAGATAGACGCTGTGTATTTTCACGCGCCGCCCTACACCAGCGAGCGGGCGAAGCAGAAGGTGGTGGATCTGGCGAAAAAGGTGGCGGCTTACGCGGGGCCGGTCTATCTGCACGTCATTAACTTTACGGATATCCAGCTCTACATTTATGATAAATGTCCCCACGATGAGCTCACCATCATCATGCGCCGTTACATGATGCGCATTGCGGAGCATCTTGCGAAGGAGACGGAATGTCTGGGACTGATCACGGGGGAGAGCATCGGACAGGTGGCTTCCCAGACTATGGCAAGTCTGGCGGCGACGAACGAAGTGTGCACCATGCCGGTTTACCGGCCTCTGATTGGCTTTGATAAGATGGAGATCGTGGATATTGCGGAGAAGATTGACAGCTACGAAACGTCCATTCTGCCCTACGAGGACTGCTGCACTATTTTTGTGGCCAAGCACCCGGTCACGAAGCCGAATCTGAATATCATAAAAAGGCATGAGCAGAATCTGCAGGAAGGAATCGACGAGCTGGTACGGAAGGCGCTTGAGACAGATGAGGTCATCATAGTACACAGCTGAAAAACAGCCCGGGAAAACTCCCGAGCTGTTCCTGTCAAGTCAAGACTGTAAGGATTACATGATGTAAGGCTTCAGCGCTTCCATAACCTCTTCCGTGCCATCCTCAACGTGGATGTTTAAGTCGATCGGTTTGGATAAATCTAAGCTGAAAATACCCATGATAGATTTTGCATCAATAACATACCTGCCGGATACCAGATCAAAATCATAATCAAATTTTGTGATATCATTCACAAAAGATTTAACCTTATCAATCGAATTTAAAGAAATCTGTATGGTTTTCATTTCGAAATTACCTCCTTTACTTTTTGTCCCCTTTGGTTACTATACTAAAACTTGAGGGTCTAAAAGTCAATGATAAAACAACACAAAAAACGCGGAGTATACTATGAAAAGTGTAGCATTACACAATCTTGGCTGTAAAGTAAATGCGTATGAATTAGAGTATATGCAACAAACATTACAGGAAAAGGGATATAAAATTGTACCATTTGATGAAGCGGCCGATATCTATATCGTGAATACCTGTACGGTCACCAATATTGCTGACAGGAAGAGCAGACAGATGCTGCATCGGGCAAAAAAGCGAAATCCCGAGGCAGTGGTCGTAGCGGTGGGCTGCTATGTGCAGACGGGAAAAGAGACATTGGAGACGGACGGAACGGTGGATCTTGCCATCGGAAACAACAGGAAAAAAGATCTGGTGGAGATCCTGGAAAATTATCTGGAGAAGAGACAGACGCGGCCTGTTTTTGATTGCATTGATATCAGCCGGACCTCGGCGTACGAGGAGGTTACCCTAAAAAGGACGGCGGAGCACACCCGTGCCTATATTAAGATCCAGGACGGATGCAATCAGTTCTGTTCCTACTGCATCATTCCCTATGCCAGAGGCAGGGTGAGGAGCCGCAGGGAAGAGGATATTCTGCGGGAAGTGCAGGGCATAGCGCAGGCGGGCTATCGGGAGATCGTGCTGACGGGGATCCATATCAGCTCCTACGGCGTTGACAGGGGCGGCTGTGAGCTTGTACCCCTTTTGGAGGCTCTTTCCCGGATCGAGGGTATTGAGAGGATCCGGCTGGGATCTCTGGAGCCCCGCATCGTGACGGAGGAGTTTGCGAGACAGATCTACGCGCTGCCGAAGGTTTGTCCTCATTTTCATCTTTCCCTGCAAAGCGGCTGCGACGCTGTTCTTCGCAGGATGAACCGGCACTACGACACAGCGGCCTATTTTGAGGCGGTGGAACTTCTGCGGAAATATTACGAGAATCCGGCGATCACCACCGATGTGATCGTGGGATTTCCGGGGGAGACGGAGGAAGAGTTTGCGCAGACGGAGAGCTTTCTGCGCCGGGTCGGATTTTATGAGATGCATATTTTTAAGTATTCCAGACGGCAGGGCACCCGGGCTGCCGAAATGGAAGGCCAGTTGACAGAGGGCGAAAAAGCGCGGCGCAGCGAACGGCTGATGGCGTTGGAGCAGGAAATGTCGCGGGCCTACCGGCAGACTTTTTTGGGAGAAACGGCGGAGGTACTTCTGGAGGAGGCCATAGAGCGAGAGGGAAAGACTTACTGGATCGGACATACGCCTCATTATATTAAGGTGGCGGTGGAAGCCGGAGAGGGGGAGCAGATGCAAAATCATATGGTTCACTGTAAGGCGGCCACATTCCTGGAGGAGGAGATTCTGCTGGCTGGGGAAATGAAAGGATTGACCGACCAATAAATAACGGGTATAATGGTAATATTCAGAAGCTTGCGGCATTGATTTTGTGAATGGGCGTAGTTTAAAATGGGAAACATTAACTTGTAGATAAGGGCGTGAGAGTATGCGAGAGCAGGATTTGGAGAATACACAATTTTTTACTGTGGAGACAGAGCCGGAGACGGGTGTAAAGCTGGTGCTGTCCACGGTGTATGAAGCGTTGACGGAGAAGGGCTATAATCCGGTCAATCAGATCGTGGGATATATCATGTCCGGCGATCCCACCTATATCACCAGTCATAAGAGCGCACGCAGCCTGATCATGAAGGTGGAGCGGGACGAGCTTGTGGAGGAGATGCTGGTGGAGTATATCAAGAACTCCATTGAAGGGGCGAAAAAGAATTGACCATATAAGTCAACGAGGCGAAGAGAACGGATGAGGATCATGGGATTGGATCTTGGCTCCAAGACGGTGGGGGTGGCTATCAGTGACCCGATGCTGATCACGGCGCAGGGGATCGAGATCATCAGGCGAAAGGACGAGAACAAGCTGAGACAGACATTGGCGCGCATTGAAGCGCTGATCGTGGAGTACGAGGTGGAACGGATCGTGCTGGGCCTGCCGAAAAATATGAATGGTACACTGGGAGAGCGGGCGCAAGCTTCTCTTGCGTTTCAGGAGAAGCTTGAGCGCAGGACGGGGCTTCCTGTTGTGATGTGGGATGAGC
>CAZUZZ010000163.1:0-4710 GCA_964625055.1 uncultured Bacteroides sp.
TCATCGTCATAATTGATCACGCCGATGTTATCCGACATACCGTACCGGGTCACCATCCTGCGGGCCACCTTTGTCGCCTTTTTGATATCGCTGGAGGCACCGGTGGTGATATCATCGAAAATGATCTCCTCCGCGATTCTTCCGCCCAGAGATACCATAATCTCTTCTATCATCTTTCCTTTCGTGAGGAACATTTCATCCTTTTCGGGAAGCGGCATCGTATAGCCTGCTGCCCCGAGTCCTGTAGGAATGATAGATACCGTATAAACAGGCCCCACATCCGGCAAAACATGAAAGAGGATCGCATGGCCCGCCTCATGGTAGGCTGTGATCTTTTTCTCCTTCTCGGAAATGATACGGCTCTTCTTCTCCGCACCGATCCCTACCTTGATAAAGGCCTTCTTTATATCTTCCTGCTTTACAAAAACACGCTTGTCCATCGCCGCATTGATAGCCGCCTCATTCAGGAGATTTTCCAGATCCGCTCCCGTAAAGCCTGCGGTGGTCTGCGCGATCTGCTCCAGATCCACATCGTCGCCGAGAGGTTTATTCTTCGCATGAACCTTCAGGATATCCTCTCTGCCTCTCACATCCGGGGAGACCACTGTAATCTTTCTGTCAAAACGTCCCGGACGCAGGATCGCCGGGTCTAAGATATCTACGCGGTTTGTAGCCGCCATCACAATGATTCCCTCATTGACGCCGAAGCCGTCCATCTCCACCAAAAGCTGATTCAGCGTCTGCTCTCTCTCATCATGGCCACCGCCCATACCGGTACCGCGGCGTCTCGCTACCGCATCAATCTCATCTATAAAGATAATACAGGGCGCGTGCCGCTTCGCCTCCGCGAACATATCACGCACACGGGATGCACCTACGCCGACAAACATCTCCACAAAATCAGAACCGGAAATACTGAAGAACGGTACATTTGCTTCACCCGCGATCGCCTTGGCAAGGAGTGTCTTACCTGTACCGGGCGCGCCCTCTAAAAGTACGCCCTTGGGAATCCTTGCTCCCACCTTGGTAAATTTACCTGGCTCCCGCAGAAACTCCACGATCTCCTGCAGCTCCTCCTTTTCCTCCTTCAGACCTGCCACTTCGCCCAGCGTGATCTTATTTTCTGCACCCATGGTAAGTCTGGCGCGGCTCTTTCCGAAATTCATCATCTTGCCACCGCCGCCGCCGGCATTCTGAGAATTCATCATCACAAAGAAGAAGGCACAGACTACCACCACGATCAGAATCGGCAGTACACTGTTTAAAAACCAGCTCTCCTCCGGGACGCTCTCTACGGAACAGTCTATACCGTGACTTCTGACTATTTTTTCAATCTCCGTCACATCCGTCACATAAAGAACCTTCTCCTCACCGCTCCGCAGGATGATCTCCACAGACCCCGTCGGTGTGTCCTTGTTCGGACAGATTGTCACCACCGCGACCTCGCCATTCTCCATCTGCTTCTCAAATTGGCCCCTAGTGTAATTGCTGTTCGAAACCCGCAAAGTTCCGATCCATACCGTGAACAGCAGCAGACAGATAATGATTACAAAATATAGATAAATACTTTTACCACTCTTGTTCATGAAACAGTTCCCCTACTCCGAAGTCAGTCAAATTTTACAACGCCAATGTAAGGCAGATTGCGGTATCTCTGGTCATAATCCAGTCCATATCCCACCACGAACTCATCCGGGATCTCAAATCCCGTATAATCCACTTTCACATCCACCACGCGCCGCTCCGGCTTGTCCAAAAGCGTGCAGAGCTTTACGTCCTCGGGTCCCCTGTCACGCAGCATATCTAACAGATAACTGAGTGTCCGCCCGGAATCCACGATATCTTCCACCACCAGCACATTCTTTCCGGTCAAAGACTCATCCAGATCCTTCACGATCCTGACCACGCCGCTGGATTTCGTATCTCCGCCATAGCTGGACACCGACATAAAATCTAAGGATACCGGCACCGTGATCCGCTTGGCCAGCTCACACATAAAAAAGCTGCCGCCTTTCAGAACACACACCAGATGAACCTGTTTTCCGGCATAATCTCTGGAAATCTGTTCCCCGATCTCCTGAATCCGCTTATCAACCTCTTCCTCAGACAACAATACCTCTATTCGTTCCGCCATCGTTTCCTCCTCTTATGCGTACTTCCAGAATACGCTTGGTACTTTCTCCCACTTTATAATGCGTGCTTATGCGATAGCCCGGTATCCATAGAATATGACTGCCGTCAGCCAGCATATACATACTGCTCCGCTTCATTTTAGGGATTTTTTCGTTGACCATATATCGTTTTACGGACTGCGTGTGAAGCGCATCGTCTATGGTGAGGTAATCCCCTTCCCGCCTGGTCCGCAACAGTAAAGACGTAGTTATTTTATCATAATCAAACCATTTCGTATATCTATTTTCTGGAATATTTTGTTCCTTTCTATAGAAAAGGGACATCTCCCGCAAAGAATCCGCTTCCCACAGGATAAACGTAAAGCCGTCTGTACCCGGCACATTCACATCCACCGGAATATCCGGCAGAAGTATCTCAGGGATAGTTACGATCCCGCCCTCGGAAGAGACATTTTCTTTATCATGTTCTGTCCGCTTTAAAAGAAGGATCTGATACTCCTTACAGGCCCTGACCCCGTTAGGAAGAAAAAGTTCTTTACTGCCGGCCTTCTCCATCAACTCTAAAAGACCGCGGATATGGCAGGCACCGATATCCTTTCGGTGGGGCGTGATCCTCTCCAGCGCATATAATAATATGCGTTTGATCATCACTCCATCCTCCGAGGCAAGTCCCTCCAGATTTATAGCAAGCTCTGTCACTGACGGCTCCTGCTCAAAAACAAGTGCGCTCTCTACTGTCTCCTCCACATAGCGCCCGTAAAGTCTGCGTGTCTCCCGTTCCAGATAATCCTCTGTCTCCGCCAGAATATCCGCCAGCTCCCCCATATGGGATACCGCCCCGCAGCATATTTCCTGCTGTGCATAAGGCAGTATGTGATGTCTGATCCGGTTGCGGGCGTAGGTATCCTCCCCGTTCGTGGCATCCTCTCGATATACAAGGCCGCAGGTATCCAGATACGCTTCAATTTCTGCGCGGCTCACAGTCAGGAGCGGACGGATCACGGATTCCCGGATCGGCCGGATCGAACCCAGCCCCTTGAGCCCGCTTCCGCGGAACATATGAAAGAGCATCGTCTCTGCCCTGTCCTCCGCGTTATGGGCCACCGCGATCTTTCCGACATTATCGCCCTTAATCTCCCTGAGGATCTGATCAAAGGCCTGATAGCGCAGGATCCGCCCCGCCTCCTCCAAAGATACCTTATATTGCGCCGCATAGCCCGGCATATCCACTTTCCGGAGAAAAAAGGGAAGCCCCCACTGCACACACAGTTTCTCCACAAAGGTGGCATCTTCTCCCGCCTCCGCGCGAAGCCCATGGTCTATATGCACCACGCTCAGCTGAAAGGAAATCTCCTTTTGCAGCCGACACAACAGATGAAGCATACTGACAGAATCCGCACCGCCGGACACACCTGCCACCACACACTCGCCCGGCATTATCATTCCGTGATCAGCTATATATTTCTTTACTTTTTCATAAATCGCATCCTGCATCTTTCGTTTACCCTGCAAATCCCCGGTCACGAGATATCCTCCTGACTCCATATCCCTGTCACAAGCACAGTCATATCGTCCCGGATCCGTCCTTTACTCTGCTTGATCGCATAGGCCAGGATCTGATTCGCCATCTCGCCCGGGTTCGTATACTCCATTCTGCCAAGAATCTCCGGAAGCATTTCCTCTCCGATCCCGTCGGAAAGCGCATCCAGCACACCGTCCGACACCATGATCACATAATCCCCGCTCTGCAGCATTCTGGAATGTATCTCCGGTGTCATTTCCCGGAAAACCCCAAGGGGCAGATTTTGCGCCGAGAGCCTGTCCACCAGCCAGCCTCTTTTAATATACGTACAGGCTGCTCCCACTTTCACAAACTCACAGCCGCCGGTATAGAGATCAATATCACAAATATCCAGCGTGGACATAGTCTGCTCCTGTCCTGCTGCCGCCAACGCCCCGTTTACCATCTGCACTGCCGGTTCCTTACCAAAGCCCGCCTCCAAAAGCCGCTCCATCATCTCGATCACCCGGCCGGACTCCCGGCCGGCAGTCTCCCCGGAACCAACACCATCGGAGAGAAGCACCAGAAGCCTGCCCGTATCCGCCTCATAGAAAGAATAGCTGTCTCCCGACACCCTCTCTGTCTCCTTCACTGCCTTGGCAAATCCCGTCAGTAAATGATAAGGCGGCTCCTCCAGAAAATAGTAGGTAGTGTACTCTCCCGCCAGATACTGAGGCGTGTTTTTCGCCACACATAATCTCCGATTCATAGCTACTGACAGATAATCTGCCACATCCTCCGTGGCAATATACTCCGTCTCATTAAAGCGGCCCCGACGGCTGCCGATCTGCCGCATGGTAAGACTGATCTCCCGACGGCCGTTTTCGTGTTCCATCTCGAAATAATTTTTAAGAAGGATCCCCGATTCCTTTAAAAGCGCCGCTGTCTGCCGGAAACGCCGCTCTCCTATGGGACGATAGCGACAGGTTTCCCGTGCCACCGCCGCCATAATATGTGCCATCTCCTTTAAATGCTCCGCTAAAAGTCCCTGATTCTCCCGGATCGTCCTTCTGCAAA
>CAZUZZ010000164.1:0-2581 GCA_964625055.1 uncultured Bacteroides sp.
GGATTCGATGTGCGCAGCCAGGCGGAGGGCTATCGGAGGTTCTATCTAGGATGAAAAAATTGCTATTGATCGCGCCTTCTCTCCATCAGGGCGGGGCAGAAAAGGTGTGCGCCATGACGGCGAGGATCCTACAGCCTTATTTTGAGGTGCAGATTGCCATCTTTGATTCCAGAAATATAGATTTCGATGTGGCTGGGACGCCGGTGGCAGATTTGGGATTGCCCAGTCGACCGGGAAAGCTTGTCAAGATCCTGAATGTGTTCCGGCGTGCCATGAAGCTTGCGCGTCTTAAAAAGCGGGAGCAGATCGATATCGCTTACAGCTTTGGTCCCACGGCTAATCTGGCCAATGTCTTTTCCGGGGGACTTTTTTTGAGAAAGGGCCCGAAGCTTTGGCTGGGTGTCAGGAGTTATATGGATATGGACAGCTCCTGGCTCTGGCTGTTTTGCAGGCGTGCCGACAGGCTTGTGTGCTGTTCGGAAACGCTGCGGAGCATGATTGCCGGAAAATATGGATGTGACAATACCTGTACATTGATAACGGCTTTTGATATTCCGGAGATTCGTTCTCTTTCGGAGGCGGAGGAACCCGTGCTGCCGTGGCAGGAGGGCAGAATGATCGTCTCCATGGGCCGGGAGGATGTGGTGAAGGGATATTGGCATCTGTTAAAGATATTTGCACTGGTGCATCAGTCTCTTCCGGATACGAAGCTGCTCATCATCGGCAAAGGAGAGTTTACGGAATATAAGCGGCTTGCGAAAGATTTGCAGATTGAGGATGCGGTGTGTTTTACAGGTCTGCAGAGAAATCCCTATCCCTATCTGAAAAAAGGATGTCTCTATCTGCTTACGTCTTATTTTGAGGGCTTTCCCAATGCGCTAGTGGAGGCTATGGCGTTGGGGCTTGTGGCGGTAGCCACGGATTGTATGACAGGGCCGGCGGAGATCTTTGAGGGTGGCTACGGGGTTTTGGTGCCGAATATGACGCAGGAACCGGACATGGATGCCTCTCATATCGAGGAGGAAGAGCGGCGGACGGCGAAGCGGGTGACAGAGCTTTTGCAGAACGAAGAGGAGATGGCGCGCTACAGCAGGCTTTCGGTGGAGCGTGCCGCGGTCTATTCCAAGGAGGAATATATAAGGAAGATTCGGGAGTGGTCCATTGACTAGCGTGAAAAGTACTTCTAACATGGAGGAGGCACAGTGCGTAAGATAGCATTTCACTTAAATTGCCTGGAGCAGGGCGGCGCGGAGCGGGTTGTTTCCAATCTGGCTAACCGTTTTGCGGCGGAGGGCTACGAGGTCCTTATTGCCACAGAGTGGCAGGGGGAGGACGAGTTTCAGGTGGATGACAGGGTGCGGCGTGTACACGTGGGTCTGCGGGATGGAGATGAGAAGAAGAACCGTCTGGCAAAGTTTTTCCTGCGCATTAAATATCTGAAACAGTTTTTGAAGGAGGAAAAGCCGGAGGTTTTGATCCCTTTTGCCAGAATGGCGCTGTATCGGGGGTTGACAGCAGCTTTTTTTATTAAAATCCCGGTGATCATTTCGATACGGACCGATCCGACGGGGCATTATGATATGCCCCTTGACAAGGTGCAGATCCCGATTCTCTTTCCCAGAGTGGACGGCTGTGTGTTTCAGACGGAGGGGGCGCGGGAGTTCTTTGCTCCCAGACTGCAGAAAAATTCCCGCATTATCTTAAATCCGCTGAATCCGAAGTACATCGGTGTGCCGGAGCCGGAAAAGCGGACAAAGACGGTGGTGCAGTCGGGCAGACTGGTAGACTTTAAGAATCAGGAGATGCTGATCCGGGCCTTTCACGAGGTGCATAAAAAGCATCCGGATTATGATCTGAAAATATATGGCGGAGACAGCAGAGATGGGACGAAGGAGCTATTGGAGCGTACCATCAAGGAACTGCAGGCGCAGGATTATGTGCATTTGATGGGGAGCAGTGACAGCCTGGAGAAGGAGCTTGTGGATGCGGCTCTGTTTGCTTTCAGCTCGGACTGGGAGGGGCTTCCCAATGCGCTGATGGAGGCTATGGCTCTGGGACTGCCCATTGTGGCGACGGATTGTCCCTGCGGCGGCCCGCGCACGATCATGACCCATGAGGTGGATGGTCTGCTTGTTCCCATTAAAGATCAGAAGGCCATGGAGGAGGGAATCAACCGCCTGATCGAGGACCCGGGGCTGGCGGAGCGGCTGGGACACAAAGCGCGCGATATCGCCGAAAAGGCTAATGACGAGGCGGTTTACAAGCAGTGGCGGGAGTATATTGACGAGGTGTACGAGACTTATTACAGGAAGCACGGCAGATGAGGCGGATAGATTCGCTGTCCGAGGGAGGGAATGAAGAAGCGATGGAGGCACAGAGAGATAAAGGGATAAGACGGCCCACGTGGCGGGAGCTCCTGCTCCTGCTTCCCTTTGCGTTCTCCTATGCCTTTTTTATCGTGCTCGGAGACTGGCAGAGGTCGGCGCCTTACAGCAATCTGCAGAATATGGGTCGGCTTCTGCTCTGGATGTTTTTGAGTTATGGTGTGCTGCTTCTTTTTTGCTTTCTTTTGGATAACAGG
>CAZUZZ010000164.1:2681-4703 GCA_964625055.1 uncultured Bacteroides sp.
GGAAATGCCTTTTTACAGGTGAAGAGCGGCAGGGACATTGGTGGATCTGGCTTATTTTCTTCCTGTTTTGCCTGCTGTGCTATCTCCCCTATTATCTGATGTATTTTCCCACCTGGTTTAATAACGATGCGGTGTGGCAGATGGAACAGGCGCTGGGACTTGCGGCCCGGTCGAATCACCATCCCTATTTTCACACACTGCTCATGAAGGTGTTTTTGACGGTGGGCCTTTGGCTTTTTGATACCTACACGGCGGCGGTGGCATTCTACACCTTTTTTCAGATGGCGATTGTGGCGGCGGTGTTCGGTCTATATCTGTATCATATGTACCGAAAGGGCACACGGATTTTTTGGCTTGCTCTTGCGGTGATTTTTTATAGCATTCTTCCGATCCATGGTATGCTCAGCATCTGTATGGGGAAAGATGCCTGGTTTACGGCGGCCTTTTTGCTCTTTGTATGGGCGGTTTTGGAATGTGCCGGGGCGGAAGTAGCGAAGAAAAAACAATGGGTGTTATTTTATATAGCCGGAGTGGCGGTCTGTCTGCTGCGCAGCAACGGCATCTTTGTGTTTCTGGGAACAGCCTTTTTCCTGATCTTGTCCGGATGGTGTCGGAAGGAGAGCGGTATTTCCCGGGAGCAGGCGCATTTGGGCAGTCAGCGGCGGCTGTTCAGCGTGGCGGTGGTGCTTCTTTCGTATCTGCTCTGGCAGGGACCGATTTTACATGGCCTGCAGGTGGAACCGCCGGACACCATAGAGAGCCTCGCCATGCCGACCCAGCATCTGTTATGTGCCTATGCCAGAGGGGGGAGTCTGACGGAGGAGGAAGTGGCGATGCTGGAGGCGGTGGTGCCGCTGGCGCAGATTGAAGAATATTACAATCCCTATCTGTTTGATGTGACCAAAAATTACATACGGGAACACGGCGATCAGGAGGTCATTGCGAAAAACAAGGGTGCCTACGCGAAGCTCTGGCTCCGGGTGGGACTTCGCAATCCTATGTTATATCTGGAGGCGGAGATTCGGCAGACCGCGGGCTATTACGCTTTGCATACGCCCCATGACCAGTATCTTTACACAGAGTATTATATGGTGGATAATCCTTTTGAGATCGAGACGGAGAGGAAGGTTTTTTCCTATGATGCCAGTCTTGCAATGAGTGATTTTTTACAATGGTTTCAGGCACTCTATAACCGGGTGTGGAGCCTGGGAGCCAACACCTGGATTTTGCTGCTGGCTCTGGCTTACTCCCTGTATCGCAGGCAGAATGCACTTGTCTATGTGCCCTGCCTGATGCTTTGGGGAAGTCTGCTTCTGGCAACCCCGGTTTACAATGAATTCCGTTACGCCTACGGCGTGTTTGCAGCACTGCCCTTTTTGCTTGGTTATAGCTTCGGTCAGAGGGCGGATGAGATGATGGACAGAGAGGAAAGGACACAAGCATGAAAAAATGGTACAGACCGGTGCTCTTTCTTTTGCCGGTGCTTCTTTTCATAGGGATCGTGAACTGGTATGTGGATTCCTACGCGCTGTTGCGTGTTACTTATGATGATATTGCGGCGCAGATGGCAGCGGGGAAAAACGTGGAGGGTCTTGAGGAATCCGATTATAATGACAGAAATCTGGTGGCGGCCCGTCTGTGTAGTCAGGAAGAACCGTTTCAGACAGTGATTCTGGGTTCAAGCAGGGTGTATACCTTTGACCATACTATGTTTGAGACAGATTCCTTTTATAATGCGGGACTGTCAGAGGCAACGATCTATGATCTGATGGCGGTGGCGGGCATTCTGTGCAAGCAGGATAAGCTGCCGGAGACCATGGTGATCGGTGTGGATCCTTTTCTCTTCAATACAAGCCATGACAATGAAAAGTGGAAGGAGCTGCAATCTTACGCCAACTATATGGGACTTATCATTGACGGAAAGTTCAGCGAGAATGCTCCGATTCCGTCAAAGGATACGGGAAGGGATCTCCTCAAAACGCTTTCGCTGGATTATTTCCGCTACAATGTGACTCTGCTTCC
>CAZUZZ010000165.1:0-4665 GCA_964625055.1 uncultured Bacteroides sp.
GGATAGCTTCTCCAGCTGCAAGACCCCTGTCGAAACCTTGACTGGCCCATATATTCTGTCATAGAAAATATAGCATATTTTCCTGCCTGATGCAATCCTAGAGGTTCTTAATCTTAAACTCTCTCTCATGCTCTCTGCGCAGGTCCTTCTTGGCGATATCCTGCCTTTTATCATACAGTTTCTTACCTCTGGCAAGACCGATCTCTATCTTTGCCCTGCCGTCCTTAAAATACACCTGCAGGGGAACGATGGTGCTGCCCTGCTGTGCCGCCGCGCCGGCAAGCTTACGGATCTGTTCCTTGTGCAGCAAAAGCTTTCGCACCCGCAAAGGATCCTTATTAAAGATATTTCCCTTCTCATAGGGACTCACATTCATGCCATAGATAAAGGCCTCACCGTTTTCAATGCGCACAAATGCCTCCTTGATACTACACTTCCCGAGACGCAGAGACTTCACCTCCGTCCCCGCCAGGGACAGCCCCGCCTCATATTTCTCGTCGATAAAAAAATCATGATAAGCCTTTTTATTATTGGCTACCAGTTTCATTCCTTCCTTTGCCATTATTCCTCCTCCATGGGAATCTCAAAGTCCACCGTTCCCGTGAAACGATCCGCATATTTTACCCGAACCCTAAGCCGCTGTCCCAATTTATAAACAATACCACTCTCTCTGCCTACCATCTCATAGGTGCCCTCATCGTAGTAAAAGTAGTCCCCAGGCAGCATAGACACATGAATCAGACCCTCCACGGTGTTTGGCAGCTCCACATAGACCCCCCACTGGGTGATCCCGGAGATCACACCCTCGTAAATTTCTCCGATACACGCTTCCATATACTCTGCCTTCTTATGTTTTTCCGTCTCCCGCTCCGCCTCCGCGGCGCGCCGCTCCAATCTGGAAGTCTGCTTCGCCACCTCCGGCAGCCTCTCCTCATAGTGCCTGATACGCTCTTCTGAAAGCTTTCCCTTCGCCTGTTCCTTGATAATACGATGAATCTGTAAATCCGGATACCGCCTGATAGGGGAAGTAAAATGACAATACTGCTGACACGCCAGACCAAAATGCCCCGTGCACTCCACCGTATACTTTGCCTGTTTCATACTGCGCAAAGTCAACCTGCCGATCAGAGTCTCTTCCTCCGTATCCCGCACCTTCTCCAAAAGCTTTTGCAGCTCCATAGGATAAATTTCATCACCCGAAACTTTCATGCGATAGCCGAAGTTTCGGATAAAAGAAGCCAGCTTCGCAATCTTCTCCGGATCCGGCTTTTCATGGGTACGATAGAGAAAAGGCAGCTCCATCCAGAAGAAATGCTGCGCAACTGTCTCGTTAGCGGCAAGCATAAAATCCTCAATCAGCTTAGTTGCCAAATTTCGTTCCCGTAAGCCAATCTCCACAGGCCTTCCCTTTTCATCTAAAATAATTTTACTCTCCGCAAACTCAAAGTCAATAGCCCCTCTTTTATGCCGTCTCCTGCGCAAAAGCGCTGACAACTCTCCCATCTGCTCCAGCATGGGCACAAATGCTGAAAGCCTTTCTCTCTCTGCCTCATCGCCATCCTCCAGCACCTTGTTCACAGCCGTGTAGGTAAGCCTGCCGTCCACACAGATCACAGTCTCCGCGATCTGATAGTCGCACACCTCTCCTTTTTCGTCTATGGTCATCAGACAGCTCAGAGCCAGCCTGTCCACTCCTTGATTGAGGGAGCAGATACCGTTAGAAAGTCTATGGGGCAGCATGGGGATCACCCGATCCACCAGATATACGCTGGTGCCCCGCTTAAGCGCCTCCCAGTCAAGGGCCGAATTTTCCTGCACATAATTGGTCACATCCGCGATGTGCACCCCCAGATGATATTTCCCCGTTTCGTCCATAGAGAGGCTGACAGCATCATCGAGATCTTTGGCGTCCTCCCCGTCTATCGTCACCATCTGCAGTTTCCGCAGATCCAGCCTGCTCGTCCGGTCGGCCTCCTGCACATGATCCGGAATCCGATTTGCCTGGTTCAATACCTTTTCACCAAACTCCGTAGGCAAGTCATATCCGCGCACGATGGAGAGGATATCTACCCCGGGATCATTTCTGTGACCAAGAATCTCCACTACCCGCCCCTCGGGCTTGTGGGTTTCATCTCCGTAAGTGATCAGCTCCACCACCACTTTATGCCCATCGACTGCTCCCTTAGAACATTCCTTCGGAATAAAGATGTCCTTGTCCACCTTGGGGTTATCAGGAATCACAAAGCCAAAATTTGCAGATTCTTCATAGACACCCACAAGCTGCTTCATGCCTCGCTCCAAAATACGAATTACCGCGGCCTCCTGCCGTCTGCCGTGAGATCCGGGCAAAAGCGCCACCTGCACTCTGTCCTGATGGAAGGCGCCGCCTGTCTTATCCTCCGGGATATAGAGATCAGTCTCGTACCCCTCGATCTCCACAAATCCGTAGCCTTTTGCATTTCCGATAAAAATACCTGCCGGCTGGTTCTCATCCCTGATAGGCTCACTTATTAAGTTTTTCTGTTTTTCAAACTGTGTCTCACCCATAAATGTTAAAAAGCACCCTTACCTATGCAAGAGTGCTTCTCATCTCCTAATCTTAGAACAGGGACAGATTTAAAACAACCGCCAACACCATAAATCCAATGGCAAGCCCCGTCGTGATCTTGACGAGCTTCCCTTCCATGGAACGGCCTTTGTTCTTGCCCCAGTAGCTTTCCGCCGCACCGCTGATCGCGCCAAGTCCGGCTGTCTTTCCTTCCTGCATCAACACTAATATGACCAATGCCACACATATCAAAATATATATCACTGTAAGTATGATCCGCAATGCGTCCATTTTATACACCTCCTAATGCCAAGCAGATTTTATGATACCACAGAACCAACTATTGTGCAAGTCCAAAAATCGCGCAACAGATAAATTTCTCCTTCTCTTTGCTACAGCGCAAAGGCCGCGAAAGCATCCTCCGTTTTACGCCTGCTGTCATGATATCGCATGAGATACGCCTTCATTTCCGCGTGCCGCTCTCCCATATCCTCCATCATGCCTTGAAAATTTTCCTCCGTGACGCCTCCCAGCTGTGTCAGCAGCTCATAATACTGCCGCTCATCTCCATGTTCCTCCAGGATCACAAGCCAGGTCTCCTCACTCTCGCGCCCCTTCACATGGGATAACAGATAGGCCGCAAGCTCCTCTCGGAAATCCTCTTTCAGCCCGTGATCATGGAAAAGCCGAAGCATCGCCAGCCGCACCTTCTCCCGTCTCTTCTGCTCCATGTAATAGCCGATGTCGGTGTCCCTGCTGCCGCAGTCCTCCTCCCCGCACAGGAGCATTTTAGAAAAGCCGTCGTTGTCCGCCAGCGCCATCCGGGTCTTCACCCTAGTGTCAAAGCCTGCCAGCCAGTTTTCGCTCCCCGCATTTTCCAGATCAAACAGGTAGACGGCATCCAGAAGCCCCACAGTCGCCGCCAGCAGAAAAGAAACATCCTCCTGTGCACCCTCCCTGTCTGCAATCTGTGAGAGGGCTGGACATTCCCGGAACACCCCCTGTCCGATCTCCAGCCGTCTATAAGGCAGCGTTACTTTTTCCAGTCTTCCGCAATAGGCGAAAGCCCAGTCCCCGATTCCCGCAAGATTCTCCGGCAGCACAATCTCTCGCAGCGTCTTATTGCTCAAAAAGGCTTTCTTTCCGATCCAGACCACCGGATAACCCTCTACCTGCTCCGGGATCACAAGTTCGGCGTCCCGTCCGCTGTAGGCGTTCACCACTGCGGTGCCCTCCAGGATCTCATATTGTATGCTGCCCTGCGCTGTGTTCTGTTCTCTTGTCTCCATAACAATCTCCGTTTCCAGGTCATTTCATCACAAGCGTTATCTTTTCCAGACACGATGTTCCCGTTCCAAAACCAATGTCAATCACAGGGCAAGCTCCTTAATTTCCTCCAGAAGCACGTCGCCACGCTCCGTCAGCATCAAATCCTCATTGTGGCGGGCATAATCCTCGCAGCCGTAAGCATTGATAAAAGCGGCACAGTCCGTCTGTACCGTGCACTCCGTCATAAGGATCAGCATCTCATTGCCCTCCCCGAAAGCATCTTCCACAAAGGTAAACAGGTGATGCAGGCGCTCCTGTTCCCGGTTCGTCTCCGCTTTATAAGTTTCTACCAACCCATCATAGCGTTCCTTGATCAGCGCAAATGCAGCCGGGCCGTCCTGCACGCCTGCTGTCCGAATCTCCCGCACACACTCCCGCAAAAACTTGACGACCGCTCTGCCCGCCTGCTTCTCCTGGGCCGACAACGCGCCTGCACTGGACAAAGAAGCCATCGCCTGTTCCCTGCCATCCGCCTGTTTTTGCATAACATCTGTTATCTCGCCTGTGGTGCTTCCCGCCTCAGCCAGTTCTTTTAAGGCCCGCAAAGGATTCAGCATATCTTTTAACCGCCGGGCGGTCTGCCCATTCTCTTTAAGCTCCTGCCGCAGCTTATCAAGCAGCATACCCATCAAGGACAGCCGCTCGTCAAAGCCCGCTTTTCTGGCTCTGTCCTTCACCTGCTCGCTGACTTTGCCGGCAAAAATATCCTCCACCCGATAATCATTCTGATATTTCCTGTACAAGTCGTAGTATGCCGTAAACTCTCTCGCTACCCGGCCATTTTTCAG
>CAZUZZ010000166.1:0-4651 GCA_964625055.1 uncultured Bacteroides sp.
ACGATCTCAAAGGGATAAGGCTTTAATGCTTCCAGACATTTCTTCAAATTTTCTGCTTCATTTTTGGTGATGATACACACGGAAATTGGAATCATAACAGCACCTTCTTTCGTTATTCTCCTGAAAACTTTTCCAGCGCCAGAGCATAGCCCTTTTCGGCTGATTTCTGGTAAAAGGAGGCAGCTGCGGGAAGATTTCCCAGCAGCTCGTTGGCAAATCCCATGCCGAAGAAGGCCAGACCGCTGTAATCTTCATCTTCCGAAGCGGGAGTATACTGCAACGCCTTCACATACTCCATCATCGCCTTCATGGGCTGCGGTGGCTGCTGATTCAGATAGAGGGAGCCCATACTGCACAGGAATCTCATGTTATCTGAATAGTCGTCATAAACCGGGGCGTAGAGCGTAAGGGCTTCCGCAGCCCTTCCGGTCTGTACCATAACGTTGATAAAGTTATTGGCCATCTCATGGACCCAGAGATTGTCCAGATTTAAGGGCAGTTCAAAGGCTTTTTTATAATAAATATAAGCATTTTCATAGTCTTCGATCAGGTTGTAGGACTGTGCCACCTGAAAATAAAAATAGGGTTCTGTAGGGTTCTGTTCGATCTCCTTAAAGAGGAGGGCGTTGTTGCGCTCCGCTTTGAGGCGCTTTTCGTCGGAAGTGCCTATGTAGCCTACATGATCTACAGTCACGGGAATGTCATAGCACTCGTATTCTGTGCTGTCCGTCCGGATATCGGCCACCTGCTCGTGGATCATATAGATATAGTGAAAATTGCGTTTGTGGAAGAGGCGGGTAACCCGTTCCAGCGAGTAGTCTTTGGTCAGTTCGGAATCTGAGAAGCTCTTTCGTAAGATTTCTCCCACACTGCCTCGGGGATGCGATTCAATCGCTTCATTCAGTCCATCCAGATCCAGATCGATCAGATATTCGTCACAGTCAAGAACCAGCACATAGTTGTGGCTGGCTTTGCTCAGGGAGAAGTTTCTGGCGGCGGAAAAGTCGCCGATCCACTCAAAATCATAGATATTGTCCGTGTATTTGGCGGCAAGCTCCTTTGTCGCGTCCGTGGAGCCTGTGTCCACGTAGATGATCTCAAAGGGGTAATGTGTGAGCGGTTCCAGACACTTCTCAATATGTTTTTCTTCGTTTTTACCGATGATACAGACAGAAATCGGAATCATAATATATGCCTCGTTTCTGCACCTGTTTCAGGTGCGGGTTTAAGTTTATGTATTGCCGGCGCATCAGTGCTTTTCGAGAGATTCCAGCCTTTCGATAGCGGGTGTAAATCCCAGATCAGCCGCCTTCTGATAAAAGGTGAGGGCGGAAGACTGATTCCCCAGCATCTCGTTTACAAGCCCTATATTGTAGTAGGGAAGAAAGCTGTTTGCGCCTTCCTCTCTGGCTTCGGGACATTGCAGAGCCTGAATATACTCCGCCATAGCTTTGAGGGGCTGGGGCGGATCCAGATTCAGATAGATATTGCCCATGCTGCAATAAAAGTTGGCGTCTCCTGCAAAATGCTGATAGAGCGGCTTGAAAAAACGCAGTGCCTCCTCGGAACGGTTCGTGTGGTTCATGGCATTGATGTAGGCTGTAGCCATGATCTGTACCCAGGGCTCCGCCGGATTCAGCGGGAGTGCAAAGGATTTTTTATAGTAGATATAGGAATTTTCATAATCATGAATGCCGTTGTAGGACTGCCCGACCTGAAAGTACAGGTAGGGATCGTCAGGGGTTTTCTCGATCTCTTTAAAGAGCAGAGTGTTATTGCGTTCTGCTTTGTGTTCCATGGCCTCTTTGCCGCTGTAGCCGACATGATCTACTACCAGAGGGATCTCATAGCCGGCATAGAGAGTGCTGCCGGTTTTTAAGTCCGCCACCTGCTCGTGAATGGTGCCGGTATAGTGAAAATATTTGCGGGAAAAGAGTCGTTCCACCCGGTCCGGGTAGTTCGTCTGCGTACCATTGGACTCATAGTAATTATTCCGAAGAAGCATCCCTACGCCCCGGGGATGGATTTCCAGAGCCTGACAGACGCCCTCGATGTCAATCTGTGTCAGAAATTCATCGCAATCCAGAAAAAGCACATACTCGTTGGCCGCTTTCTCCAGAGCGAAGTTCCTGGCGGCGGAAAAATCATCGATCCATGTAAAGTCGTATATTTTATCTGTATAGTTCGCCGCGATCTCCTTCGTGCGGTCTGTGGAACCTGTATCCACATAAACGATTTCAAAAGGACAGTCTGCGAGCGGCGCCAGGCAATTCTCTATATTCTTTTCCTCATTTTTTCCTATGATACATACAGAAACAGGGGTCATGTGTCGCTCCTTCTCAAGACGTTAAGCCGCTCTATGGCAGGGGCAAAATCGCCGCACTGGGCATAGAGTGCAGCGGCGGAATCGGTGTCGCCCAGCTGCTCAAAGATACAGCCGCACTGATACAGCGGCAGAAAGCTGTTAGCGCCGTTCTGATTGCCGGGGGGCATTGTCAGCGCTTTCTGATATTGCTCAATGGCCTGTTCAAACATACCGTTCTCATGGTATACAATACCCATCAGGTAGATAAAGTCCGTCACGGAAGCAAATTCGTCGTAAACGCCTTCAAGGCCAAGAGCGATATCCGCTTGATTCGTGCGCAGCAGGGCGTTGCCGTAGGAGACAACCATAGCCTGCACATAAGCAAGCTCCGGATCCAGATCAAATTCCAGACCCTTGTCATAATATTCACAGGCCCGGGCGTAATCTTCCAGAATCTCACAACTTTTTCCCAGCTGGTAGTAGAGGTAGGGATTCCGGGAATCCTGCTCCAGCTGTTTTTCCAGCAGAGAGAAGTTTCGCCGATACTTTGCCTGCCGTTCTGCTTCCGTCATATCGTAGCCTGTGTGAAGCAGGGTCGTGTGCAGCAGAAGCGCCGGAATCTCGCGTCCCTTGATGGGAGTGAGCTGTTCGTGGATGAGTCCGGTATAGTGATACAGCTTCCTATTAAAAAAACGCTCTGTGTAGTCGGTATTATTCAGTGTGAGTGCTCCGTTTTCCGTCACCAGATTTTCCCGGGAGACACTGCCCACCTTGTCCGAAAGGTGTTTGCGAAAATAGTTCAGCTCCTCCACGTCGATCTCTTTTATCATCTCGTCGCAGTCTATCATAAAGATCCAGTTATTCGAGGCTTCCCGCAGTGAGAAGTTTCTGGCGGCGGAGAAATCGTCGCACCAGACAAAGTCCAGCACCTTATCGGCATATCTGCCGGCAATCTCCTTGGTCCTGTCAGTGGAACCGGTGTCCACCACCACGATCTCGAAGCCGTAGGGCTTGATGGAAGAGAGACACTGCTCGATCCGGGATTCTTCATTTTTCGCAATGATACATACGGATATAGGGTGCATGGAGGCTCCTTTCTAGTCCTGCGTTTATTATAGCATATTCTCAGATGCCAATATACTAAAACATTTCAGAAAGAATTACGAAGTAATTCTTTGGTCGCAGGATGCTAAGACAGCGCATCGAGCATCTGCCGCACGCGGTCGCGGTAGGTGTGGGCGGCGGCAACTTTGGCGTGTCCATTTCCGGCGATCGCCCGCCGCTCATCTTCATGAGCCAGATAGTAGTCAAGCTTTTGCAAAAGGTCCGATTCGCTCTCATAGCACACAAAGTCTTCCCCTGGGGTAAAGTATTCCAGAAAATCCTCCTGATAATTGGATAGTAAGAAGCCGCCGCTGCCCAGAATATCGAAGGCGCGCAGGGGGATGCCGCTTTCTATGCTGCGCAGGGAAATATTCAGATTGATCCGGCTCTGTTTAAAGACCAGAGGCATCTGCGTGTAGTAGTCCGCCGTGCCGTGGTTATGGAGATTAGGCAGGGTGAAAGAAGGGTCCAGCGTAAACAGATCCAAGGGATGCCGTTCGCTGATGGCAGTCAGCAGCCGAAGCCGCTCTATGCCGGTGATCTTGCGGTTGATCACATACTGGGCGTAGAGATACTCTCTGGTTTCCACCCCGTCCGGATTGGGATCCATCGGGAGCGCTTGATACAACTCTTCCATAATGGGAGACAATGAGTCCTGGATGAAATTATAGCCCTGTATTTTCATCTGGGCGTTCATCAGCCCTTCCAGATAGCCTTTTGCGTAGTCGGACAGGGTTTCCATGCGGTCAAAAAAATTATGGGACTCCGTGTAGAGAGAGCCTACAAAAGAGATATCGTAAACGGGAGCGGGATTCCCCATGGCGTCAAGCCGCTGCGTATTTGCCGCCATCGGCAGATAGTGAACGGTCCGGATCCCGGCGGTCTGAAATTTCCGGCACAGTGCTTTATCAAATACATAGATCGTGTTGCAGGGGTTGATAGCCGTGTAGGAGTACAGCATCACATAAGGGCTGTCATAAATCCAGGAAAGATAGGGAAGCCCTTCCTGCTTGCACACATTGGAGATCAGGGGGAAATAATTAAAGGAAAAGACTGCGTCAGGAACGGTCTCGCGCAGTCTGGCCGTGAGGGCGGCCTCAATCTCAGCGTCCCTGCGGGCGTCCTTATTGGAAAAAGGGAAACAGATCACCTCATGCCCTTCCTTATTAAAAGCGTCCTTTATGTCGGCATTCCCAAAGCTTGCCCATTCAATGAAAAGTATCTTCATAGCTGATTCTCCCG
>CAZUZZ010000167.1:0-2285 GCA_964625055.1 uncultured Bacteroides sp.
GGGCTTGATCAGTTCGTGCATCTTCACGAACCACTGCTTCTTGATAAGCGGCTCAATGGTGGTCTTACAGCGGTCGTGGGTGCCCACATTATGAGAGTAATCCTCAATACGGACAAGCAGTCCCTCCTGCTCCAGTTCTTCCACGATCCGTTTTCTAGCCTCGTAGCGGTCCAGTCCTTCATACTTGCCGCCGTTTGCGTTGATGGTGGCGTCGTCGTTCATAATGTTGATCTCAGGCAGATTATGCCGCTTGCCCACCTCGAAATCGTTAGGATCATGGGCAGGCGTGATCTTCACAACGCCTGTTCCGAACTCCATATCTACATATTCATCTTCAACCACCGGAATTGCCTTATTCACAATGGGGAGCCACACCTGTCTTCCTTTCAAGTAGGTGTATCTTTCATCGTTAGGGTTCACCGCCACCGCGGTATCACGCAGCATGGTCTCGGGACGGGTGGTCGCAAACTCCAGAAACTCCGTCTTGCTGGGCTGTCCGTTCTCATCCACCAGCGGATACTTGATGTGCCAGAAATGCCCTGCCTGCTCTTCATACTCCACCTCAGCGTCAGAGATGGAGGTATTGCAGACCGGACACCAGTTGATGATACGGCTTCCCTTGTAGATCCAGCCTTTCTCGTGCATCTTGCAGAACACTTCCGTGACTGCCCGGTTACACCCCTCATCCATGGTAAAGCGCTCTCTGTCCCAATCGCAGGAAGAGCCCAGCTTCTTGAGCTGAGAGACGATCCGTCCGCCATACTCCTTCTTCCAATCCCAGGCACGCTCTAAAAAGCCCTCTCTGCCGAGATCGTTTTTATCGATCCCTTCCTCCTTCAGCTTCTCGATGATCTTCACCTCTGTGGCGATGGAGGCATGGTCCGTTCCCGGCTGCCAGAGCGCATTATAACCCTGCATCCTCTTATAACGGATCAGAATATCCTGCATGGTATTGTCCAGAGCGTGTCCCATATGCAGCTGCCCCGTGATATTCGGAGGCGGGATCACGATGGTAAACGGCGTTTTCGTCCGATCTACCTCCGCGTGGAAATACTTCTTTGCAAGCCACTTCTGGTATAATCTGTCCTCTATGCCCTTCGGGTCATAGGTTTTTGCCAACTCTCTGCTCATGTGCTGTCTCCTCCTTTTTCTGACTCTGCTCCGCATAAGCAGATTCGAAATGCTTATGCGCGCAAAAAAGCGCCCTGTCATCCTCTGACAAAGGGCGCAAACACGCGGTACCACCTTCATTTATCACTCAGCGATTCCGGAACATTCCGGCATCTATCCGCTAACGGGGATAAAACGTGAGCGCTTACTGCCGTTTTCCGCACTTTCACGAAAACGCTTCTGCACCCCGGCTCCAGAGCCACTTCCACAATCCCTCTCCGAAGGAATCTCTCAGCTTCCGATCCCTCTCTCTGGCGGCGGTCCATGTGTACTCTTCTCTGTCCTTGCCTTTATATATATCTGTACGGAGAATGCATTTTGGCATCTCCTGTGTGAGAAGTACTTCTCACACGCTTCTCACACCACTATAGTAAATTCCCGGCCTTTTGTCAATTCTCATTTGTCCCTCAGGACACCTTTTCTTCCTTGAGTACCTGCAGGAACACCTCCACCAGATTGGGGTCAAACTGGGTGCCGGCACAGCGGCGCAGTTCCTCTTCCGCCGCCTCCCCGCTCATGGCTTTATGGTAAGGTCTGTCGTGCACCATCACATCGTGGGAATCCACTACCGTGATAATGCGGGACAAAAGCGGAATCTCCTCTCCCACGAGTCCACCCGGATACCCCCCGCCGTCCCATCTCTCATGGTGATGCAGAATATACTGCCCGATGGGCTGCAGCTCCTTGGAGGCAGAGGCGATGCGATATCCCTTCTCCGTGTGACTCTTCATGATCTCCCACTCCGCATCCGTAAGCTTGCCCGGCTTTAGAAGGATCGAATGGGGAATCGCGATCTTCCCGATATCATGCAGCACCGCCAAAAGTGCAAGCTTCCCCAGATCCCCGTCGGTAAGACGAAGCGCTTTTCCCAGCCGGATGGCCATCTCTCTGGTGCGCTCCACGTGCTCTTCCGTCTCATAATCGCTCTCCGTGAGGGTCTGCGTCAGGGAATCGAGAAGGGAACTCTTCTTGGAAGACTGGTTCATCAGTTTCTTGGTCCGCATACTCTCGGAAGCCTCCCGCAGAGCATCCTCCATACTTATGGAAGCATCCCGGATCACGGCGATCCCATACTCGATATCCGTGTTGATGCCGGTGTCGTTGCTCTCCTGATA
>CAZUZZ010000167.1:2385-4651 GCA_964625055.1 uncultured Bacteroides sp.
CGGCGATCCCATACTCGATATCCGTGTTGATGCCGGTGTCGTTGCTCTCCTGATACTGTTCCCTGATATTCTCAAAAAGACGTTCCGCATACTCCTGCTCTGTCTGCACAAGCGCCGCCACCATATCGCCGTCCGCCATTCTGGCAAGAACCGCTGTCTGCGGCAGGTTATCCCGCAGAAGATCCGCCGCCTGCCGGAGAAGCTGGTTTCCTTTTTTCCAGCCGAAAACATCGTTGACCAATCCGATGCCGTTGGCATTACAGATCACAATCGTCACTGGATATACATCTTTTGTCAGGAGTTTGTCCATCTCACTGTAAAAACTGTTTTTAGAATACAGCTGAGTCAGCATATCCCGCTCTGTCTCCATATTTCTCATAATGAGAAGATGACCGATGATCCGCCCCTTCTCATCCTTTAAACCGTTAAAATTACAATGGTACATCCGCGCGCCCACTGTGCCCGGATTTTCCCACTCAAAACCCTGATCCGTGTTTGTATTCCGCAGTTCCACAAAAGCGCCGATCTGCAAAAAGTCAAGCAGACTGATCCTGGTCTCCTGATTCTCCAGAACAGGAAAAAGATTGCGCATATCTTTGTTCGTATCCGCCACATACCCCTCATAATCAAACAGGATCATCGGTGTGCCCATGTATTCCAAGATCATTTTACGGGTGGTATTGAGCAGCCCCTTGGAGGAATAGTCAAAGGTATTCCTGTAAACCAACGGACAGACAAGCCCGTAGACCAACACCGACGCATCCATTGCGATCTGCAGCCAACCGATCATATAAAGAATCGTGAGAAGGCCTATCACACAGAGCGCCAAAAAGGTATTCATATACCTGCCCCTGTATATCTTTGGGATGCTGAAGGTTTTATAGAGCAGCACAAAGAACATCACGGCCACCAGCAGATACACAAGAGCCAGATGCAGATAGAAGCCCGGCTTCATCTCATACATATACTGTATCGCATAGATGGAGTCAGCGTGATATTGATAACGCAGGATCAGTTCATGAAATACATTGATGATCAAAACGACTGAATCCACACAGATCATAAGACCGGCAGACACCAAAAGCGCTTTTCTGGCACGGGGCGAAACAATCCTGATCTGTGTAAATTTCACCATATAATAAAGCATGGACAAGATCAGGAAATCCAGACAAACAAAATATGCGCTTGTGGAGAGGGATGCCGCGAAATAAGTCTTTGCCCCGATCCGCAAAAGATAAGTGAGATTGACGGCGCAGGCGCTCATAAACATGATCCCTGTCACCAACGCCATATGATTTTTTCTTTTAAAAGTGACCACGGCACTGACAAAGGCGCAAAGCGCCGCCAAGCCGCACAATATATAATACCAGATCATAAATCGTTCCTCTACCTATTTATCCTATTTTTTAATGGTATCATATTTTTGCCCCTGTCTGTACCCTCTCCCACACCATAAATTGCCACAAACTTTATTCTTCCATTTTGTCTATATTTGTCATCTGGTATGGTTAAAAATTCTCAAGTTGGCACTTTTAGCAAAGCCATATTGCCATTATGATAGGGATAACATCCAGAAAGGCGGAACAGAAATTATGAAAAATGAAAAATTGTTAAAGGTTGTGTTTACAGGTATCTTCGCCGCATTATCCTATGTGGTGTTCACTTTTTTACAGATCAAGATCCCTCTGCCCGGCGGCGATGCCACCTCTATCCATCTGGGCAACGCGGTCTGTGTTTTGGGCGCTCTGCTTCTGGGCGGTGTATACGGCGGTCTGGGAGGCGCTATCGGCATGACCATCGGCGATCTGTTAGATCCCGTCTACGTAGTCTACGCCCCCAAAACCTTTTTCCTGAAATTCTGCATCGGTCTGATCACCGGTCTGGTCGCACATAAGATCGCCCACGTGAGCACTGAAACAGATAACAGAAAAGTCTTTCGATGGACTCTCGCCGCCTCCATCAGCGGTCTTTTGTTCAACGTGATCTTTGATCCGTTGATCGGCTACTTCTATAAGCTCCTGATTCTGGGAAAGCCCGCAGCAGAGCTGACGCTGGCCTGGAATGTAACCTCCACCTCCATCAATGCGGTAACCTCCACGATCGTATCCGTGATGGTGTATATGGCGGTACGGCCCGCGCTGAAAAAGTCGGGGTTGTTCTTTACTATAAAATAATGAACCGATCGCTCTATGAAGAGAATGCTAAAAACGCAGGCGGAAGGTTTACATAATATGCCTTCCGCCTTTTTCACACATTTATCCAATTA
>CAZUZZ010000168.1:0-4642 GCA_964625055.1 uncultured Bacteroides sp.
CGAAAGATTGTGGAAAGAATGTTATGGGATAATCTGTATTGTGGAGAGAAATTTTCACAGTGCAGATTTTTTAATGAGTGCAAAAGAAAAACAAGCGACTGCGAAGCAGGCATTTGTTTTTCTTGCACCATTAATGAGCAAACGTCCGATGGAATCGGACAAAGAGCGCGTAAGCGCGGGTTTGCGAGTTGAAATAACATATAAAAGGGAGGAAAAGGTATGACCATATTGTCAACGAAAGATCTGAAGAAAATATACGGCTCGGGAGAGAGCGAAGTACACGCGCTGGACGGGGTAAACTTCCAGGTGGAAAAGGGCGAGTTCGTAGCCATCGTGGGGACTTCCGGAAGCGGCAAGAGCACACTTCTTCATATGTTGGGCGGACTGGACCGCCCCACATCCGGCAGTGTGACGGTGGACGGCAAGGAGATTTTCACGTTGAAAGATGAGGAGCTGACCATATTCCGCCGCCGGAAGATTGGCTTCGTGTTTCAGAATTATAATCTGGTGCCGGTGCTAAATGTCTATGAAAACATTCTTCTGCCGATACAGCTTGACGGGGTCAGCCCTGATCAGGCTTATATCAGAGAGATTATCGATACGCTTGGGCTGGCATCGAAGCTGAATAATCTGCCCAACAATCTCTCTGGCGGGCAGCAGCAGCGCGTGGCCATTGCCCGCGCTCTGGCTTCCAAACCGGCTATCATTCTGGCGGATGAACCTACAGGTAATTTGGACTCTAAGACGAGCCAGGATGTCTTGAGTCTGATGAAGGTGACCAGCCAGAAATTCTCGCAGACCATCGTTATGATCACCCACAACGAGGAGATCGCCCAGCTTGCGGATCGAATCATCCGCATTGAAGACGGGAAAATCGTGACAAAGGAGGCAATTTAAAATATGAACGTTTCCAACGGAAAATGTATCCGCCGTCTCAGTGTGGCAAGCTTTAAGGCGGCGAAGGTCAGAAATATTATTGCGATAGCGGCGATCGCATTGACTACCATATTGTTCACGGTTATTTTTACGGTTGCCATGTCCATTAAACACGGGTTTGAGCAGTCCAATTTCCGGATGGTGGGCGGCTATGAGCATGGTGGTTTTAAGTTTTTGACAGAGGAACAATTTGAGGAATTAAAAGATGACCCGCTGATCAAAGAATATGGCTTGCGGATACTCTGTGGTATGCCGGAGAAGGCGCCTTTCCAGAAGAGCCATGTGGAAGTCACCTACAGTGATGAAAACACGGCGAAGTGGATGTTTTTAGAGCCGAAGGAAGGGCGTTTCCCGCAGGAAGGGACAAACGAGGCGGCGACGGATTTACGGGTACTCTCCCTTCTGGGCGTAGAGCCCGTGATCGGCAACGAGTTTACCATGACTTTTATGGTGGATGGAGAGGAGACCACAGAGACCTTTACCCTGTGCGGTTACTGGGATTACGATGAGGTGATCGTGGCCAATCATGTACTGATTCCCTATAGCCGGACGCAGGAGATTTTTGAAAAACTAGGGACACAGGGCAACGATGGCATGACAGGCCGTCTCAATATGAATGTGATGTTCAAAAACGCTTCTCACATCGAAGAAAATTTGAAGACGATTCTGGAACGGCACGGTTTTCAGGCGGAGGGCAGAGATCAGGGGGATAACTTTATAGCTATTGGTGTGAACTGGGGTTATGTGTCAGCGCAGTTTGAGGACAGCGTTGATCTGGCAACGGTATTGGCGCTTATCGCGGTCATGCTCTTGATTATATTTACAGGTTATCTTATCATTTATAATATTTTTCAGATATCGGTTTCCAATGATGTGCGTTTTTACGGGCTGTTAAAGACCATCGGTACCACAGGACGACAGATCAAGCGGATCATTTCTCAACAGGCATTACTGCTCTCTGCGGCGGGTATTCCCATTGGTATGGTTCTCGGTTACGGCATGGGTGTGATTATGACCCGTATCGTGGTGTCGCAGCTCAACGGCGTGAGCTTAACATATTCTGTCAGCCCGGTGATCTTTTTGGGGGCGGCGGTATTTTCTCTGATGACGGTATGGATTTCCTGTCGCAAACCACGCAGAATGGCTGCAAAGATTTCCCCTGTGGAGGCGGTGCGTTACACGGAAGGAAACGGGACGAAAAAGAAGAGCAGAAAAGGGGAGAAAGGTGCATCCATTTTCAGAATGGCAGTAGCGAATCTGGGCAGGAACAAGAGTAAGACTGTGATCACAGTAATCTCCATGTCCTTTGCGGTGGTGGTGCTGAATCTCACTTTCATCCTGACAAACGGGTTTGATATGGATAAGTACTTAAACAATGTGGTAGTAGACTTTATTACCGCTGATGCCTCTTATTTTCAGCCGGGTCATTCTGGTATTGATTCATTTCCCGAGGAAGTAGCTGCGCAGATAGAAATGCTGGATGGCGTAAAAGGCGGCAGGACCTATATGCAAAATTTTGGAGCACAGGAGTTTACTACGGAGGAGTGGATACGCAAACTAAAGGGTCGATGGAGCAGTCCGGAGGAGCTGGACCGTTATATGGAATTTCTGGAAAAGGAGGGCAGTCTGTATGCCGAGGATGTGAAGCTCTACGGAATGGAGGATTTTGTTCTGGATAAGCTAAACGTTTTGGATGGTGACATTGGCAAGTTGAAAGATGGCGGCAATTATGTGGCAGCAGTCTATTTCGCTGATGATTACGGCAATATTCATGAGGATTCCCATTGGGCAAAGGTGGGGGATCAGATTACCATCCGATATGTAAAAGAATATGAGTATTATAATCCCGATACCGGGGAGATCTACGCGGATGAGGAGGATATAAGCGATCAGCTCTGGGCGGCACGAGCCAGAGTATATGAAGATAAAATCTACGAGGTCGCGGCGCGGGTAGAAGTTCCAAATTCTCTTACTTATCGTTTTTATGGGGATGATGAGTTTGTGATGGGAGCCGATACCTTTATCCGGGATTCCGGGACGTCGGATGTTCTCTATTACGCTTTTGACTGCGAGGACGACAAGGTGGATGCAACGGAGCAGTGGATGCAAGGCTTTGCAGGCAGTGACGATTCCGAGTATGACTACGAGAGCAGAAAGACCTACGAGGAGGATTTTTACGGTTTCCGCGATATGTTCATGATGGTGGGAAGCGGTGCGGCCCTGATCGTCGGCTTGGTGGGAATTTTGAATTTCCTGAATGCGATCCTCACAAGCATTATGACAAGAAAGCGAGAGTTTGCGGTGTTACAGTCCGTAGGCATGACGGGTAAGCAGTTGAACCGGATGCTGATCACGGAGGGCATGGTGTTTGCGGGCAGTTCTGTCGTGATCACCTTTGTTCTGACGATCGTCATGGGGCCTGTGGCAAGCAGTGTCCTGGAGGGGATGTTCTGGTTTTTCAGCTATCACCTGACTGTTGCGCCGATTCTTGTGGTTGCGCCCGCCTTCCTCATTCTGGGAGCGGTGATTCCGCTCATCTCATATCGCTATGTGGTAAAAAGGTCTGTGGTAGAGCGATTACGGGAGGCTGAATAGGGATATACTATAAATAAAAATTTATTATCTACATTTTTCCAAATAAGATGTTGCACGAAGGGGCGTAAATAAGGTATAGTAATATTGAGGCATTAGCACCGATGAATGTAATTATTTTGGAGAAGGATGTAGCAATGTATGGGACAACTATCACCAGCGGATCAAGATAAAATGGCAGAAGCAGCGCATATTTGTATGTCGCATTCCGCTATTTCATTAAATACATTGACCAGAAAAAAGGTTACCGTCGGCCCTCCTACGTTGAAGGTCGTTAATAGTGCGGATATTAGAAATATCCTGACGGCGTTTGGTATGGGAAGTGTGACAGTCCAGATAGACTATAAAGACGATTTCCATGGGAACAATCTTTTGATGTTTAAGGAAAATGATGTCAAGGTAGTCATGGACTTGATGATGGGAGGAGCGGGAACGGCGGCTCCCGGAGATATCAATGAGATGCATCTATCCTGCGTGTCGGAAGTCATGAACCAGATGATGGGGGCTTCCGCGATCTCCCTCACGGAAATGATCGGTAAGACTATAGATATCAATCCGCCGAAGGCGACGTTAGTCAATACAAAAGAGGATATAGATTCTATAGATATCCTTCCTTTTCCCGGGAATGAAATGGTCATCATTCTGTCCCGTTTTGAGGCGGAGAAAATATTGAGGGGCATTATGATACGTATTTTTCCGATGGAAGAGATGAGATTTATCTGCGACAATTTTAAGGCGCGTTGATTCCCTGCGCCTGTACCGAAAGGCGGACAGGCTGTAGGAAAATATAAAAGTGTAAGGGGTATTATTGAGGAATCGCATTTTCAGACATAGTTTTATTTAGTGGATTTTCACAATCAGAGCGGCGGCTTCTACCATAAAAAGTGCCGAAAAATACTTTTCTGTTTTAAAAGTGCTTACAGAAGAAATTTTAAAGTGCTAAAATGGTATGTAAGGGAAATTGCGGTTTGGCGCGCATCCGTGGGATGTGTGACAGGCTGCTGTCGGACTCGTCAGTGTGAGGGTCAGAAAATTTGGAGGGTGTTATGTTTGAGAAGGGCGAACTGATTATGTGCGGCGGACATGGGGTATGTCGTGTGATCGATATTACGGA
>CAZUZZ010000169.1:0-4624 GCA_964625055.1 uncultured Bacteroides sp.
GCTTGGCTTTCGGCGCGTTCCAGGGTTTTCTGGTGGCGTATCTGGATATCCAGCCCTTCATCGTGACGTTGGCAGGTATGTTCTTTGCAAGAGGTATGACCACGATCGTGAACACTTCACCATTCAATGTGGAGAACGAAGCGTTTGTAGCTTTAAAAAATACACGTGTTATCGTACCGGGCATGGGTTCCGTTAATAAGAAGGGCGTATATGTGAACGCTTATGTGGAGATTGGCGTGATCGTCGCCATTTTGGTGGTGATCGTGATGTTTGTCCTGCTCCGCTGGGCTAAAATGGGCCGTAATTTCTACGCGGTGGGCGGCAACAAACAGAGTGCATTGATGCTTGGTATCAACGTAAAGAGAACGAAATTCCTCTCCCATTTGATCTGCGGTCTTTTGGCAGGTATCGGCGGTTTCGTCTACTTTCTGCATGTTGGTTCCGGATCTCCCTCCCATGCGACGGCAATGGAAATGGACGCGATTGCTTCCTCCATCATCGGCGGTACCATGCTGACGGGCGGTGTCGGCAATGTGCTGGGTACGTTCTTCGGCGTGCTGTCTCTGAGTACGATCCAGAATATCGTGTCTTCCGCAGGCTTCGACGAGGCATGGTGGTCGGGTATCACCAGAGCGGTCATGCTCTGCCTCTTCCTGGTGGTTCAGAGTGTGATCATGTCTGTGAGAAAGAAAAACAGACAGGGCTAAAACCGATTTTTGAAGAATTTTTACAGATATAGAAAAAAGACGCACATCTCGTCAGAGGTGTGTGTCTTTTTCTGCTCTTTGTTATAAAAAACTTTTTACGGGTCTGTTCTACAGACACAAAATGTGGTACACTATATTTAATAGTTTTACAAGGTATATGCAGAGAGAATAGACTACTAACTCACAGACGAGGGAGGGTTTTCCATATGAAAAGGATCGGTTTCAAATTTGCATCGGCAATTATTGTGCTTGCCCTGATTTCAATCATATCGCTGGGGCTTATGGCCAACAGCATGACGACGATCACCGAGACCAGTCAGAATGTCATGAATAATGAAGTGGAAAAGATCAATCTGATTCACAGCATATATGAAGATTATCTGGATATGTATACGAATTTGTATGCACACGTGGATGCAAAACTGATCAGAACGATGGACAGGCGTGCAAATGACGTCCTGGAGCGGCGCGCGACGATGTGGGAGTCCGTGGCGGCTTACGAGGAGACGATCACATCCGAAGAGGTACGGGAGAGCTTCGATGCGCTGAAGAACAGATTGTCATCCTTCGATGCGTATGCAGATAATATTATAGAATTGAGCAGGGCGAACGATAAGGAACGTGCCAGTAACCTGATCTCGAATAATCTGGGATCTTTGAACCGTGTTCTGGATCAGGGAATGAACACAATGCTCGAATATTCGGAGCAGGATCTTGAAAGTGCCAGATCTGAACAGCAGGTAAGCGTGAATAAGTCCTATATATTGACGGTGACAGTCATTGTTCTGCTTATTGTGACGGTGATTTTAATTCTGATCATTGCAAACCGCATTATTGTAGTGCCGATTCAGAAGATTGCTCAGGTGATCAATGGTATGATCGAGAATATACATAACAACAGAGGAGATCTGAACGCGAGAGTACCTGTGCTGACGAAGGATGAGATTTCCACATTGGCTATGGGTGTTAATGAGTTTTTGGATATTCTACAGGATATGATCAGCGGTGTGATCTCCTGCAGTGAAGAGATTCACAGACAACAGCTGAGCGTGGACGAGGTGGTAGAGCAGACGAATCAGAGCGCCAATGACACTTCGGCCACAATGGAGGAACTGGCGGCCAGCATGGAGGAGATGTCCGCGACAGCCGGTTATGTCAATGAAAATACCAGAGAGGCGGAGGCCTCCGTGGGTGAGATGGTGGACAAGGCGGTGAATGGTACGAAGTTTGCAGAGGAGATCAGGACCCGTGCGGAGGAGCTTCAGAAGCTGGCACAGGACAGCAAGGCTACCGCGGCCGCTATGATAAAAGAATTTGATGTGTCTCTGCACGCTTCTATAGAGGACAGCCATCAGATTGAAAAGATAGGCAATCTGACAGGTGATATTCTGGATATCGCTTCCAAGACGAATCTTCTGGCGCTGAACGCTTCCATAGAGGCGGCGAGAGCAGGTGAAGCCGGAAAGGGCTTTGCGGTAGTGGCAGAAGAGATCCGTGTACTGGCGGACAACTCCAAGCAGACGGCTAATAACATTCAGCAGATTTCCGAGGGCGTTGTGGCGGCGGTCATGACGCTGGCAGACAATGCGGGGGAGCTTGTAAACTTTATTAATGAGAGAGTGATGCCGGACTATGAGATCCTGGAGCGGACAGGCGAACAGTATCTGAACGATTCCATTACGGTGGATCAGATGATGGGCGAGATGCGGGATTCTATGGAAAATATCGGCTCTATGATGCGCAATGTGGCAGATTCCAATGATAATATTGCCAACAACGTGAGAGAGAGCGCCCAGGGCGTGGGCGGCGTGGTAGATAATACCTCTACGCTTGCGGGCAATATGAAGAACATCATGGAAGCTTTGGAACAGGTTTCCGGCGCAGTCAGTCATTTGTCTGAACAGACGGCGTGCTTTCACGGATGACGGGCAGGCATGAAAACAACGGAAATGGAGCGATATGGCAAAACAGGATGGTGGAAATAACAGAAAAGGCGGGGATACGCAGGTAGGACTTACCTTGCGGGTCGTGGTGGCGTTGTATGTTCTGTACTTGGCTTATGGTCTGATACAGGGGTTTGGAGAAACATCCGGAAACGACAGAATCTTTATTGCAATAGCCATTATCATTTTTATAGCAGCCGGCGGAACGATCCTGTTTTTCTCGGGCAGAAAGCTGATCCGAAAGGAGTATATTGACGCGGCGCAGGATATAGAGGACGATGCAGCGGATGAGAGTGCAGAAGCCGAAGCCGGTGAAGAAAAAGAGTAAATTTGTAAAAGCAGGGACTGCCCATAAGGGTGGTCCTTTGCGGCTATGATAGAGGTGCGGTATGGAAAAAGCGACACCCAAATATCTGGAGATGGTCAGGTGGATCAATAGCCAGATAGAGGAAAAAAAGCTGGTGCCGGGACAGAAGATGTACTCGGAGAATACTCTGAAAGAAATGTTCGGCGTGAGCCGCCAGACGGTCAGACACGCCATCGGCGTTTTGGAAAATGAAGGAGTGGTGCGCAGGATACAGGGGAGCGGCACTTATATCAACGATAATCATCTGGCAAATCTTACGAGACACATGAGGGTGTCCGTTGTGACGACCTATGTGGACGGTTATATTTTTCCCAGAACTATTCAGGGGATAGAAAATGTTCTGCTGGAAGCAGGTTATTCCGTGCAGATCGCCTTTACAAACAATCAGCATGGCAGGGAAAGAACCATTCTTGAGGACATTATCAGTCGGGATGAGGTTTCCGGCCTGATCGTGGAGCCGACGAAAAGCGGCATTCCCAATCCTAATCTGCGTCTCTACCAGGAGATTCGCAAGAGGCGGATTCCGGTTATCTTTATCAACAGCTATTATCCGCAGCTGAAAATTCCTCACGTGTCTATCAACGATCATATGGCAGGATGGAAGATGACGAAATATCTGATTTCCATGGGCCACGAGAAGATCGGAGGCATCTTTAAGCTGGACGACGGACAGGGGCAGTCTCGCTTTGCAGGATATATGGATGCCATGTTTGACGCAGGGTTTGAAGTGGAAGACAAACAGGTCGTGTGGGTGGACACGGAGGAAAAGCATCATCTGGAAAAAGCCGCGGAAAAGGTGTTGGAGCGGTTCAAGAACTGCACGGCGGTATTCTGCTACAACGATGAGGTGGCTTTTGGTCTTTTGGATATTTTTAAAAAGCATAACATCCGGGTACCGCAGGACATCTCAGTGGCGAGCGTGGACGATTCGGAGCTGGCCATTCTGGGGGATGTGCCTATTGCATCAACGCCGCATCCTATGGAGAGGCTTGGCGGCAAGGCGGCGGAAAATCTGCTGCGTATGATCAAAGATCCATCCTTTGATGCAAACTATGAATTTGAGGTGGACGTGGTGCCGCGAAGCTCTGTGAGAAGGATTTGAATGGTACAACTTGCTCATTTGTACATACAAGTAGTAAAATATGTTTCAGAAGGCAGAGGGATAGTTGTATAGAATACAAGTGAAATGTCGCACAAAATTGTACACCTATACAACTTGACACAATTCGCGGCGGCGAATTAAAAAATTAAGAATTGGAGGGTATCTATGAGCACAGCAAAGAACTACAAATTTTGGTTTTGTACAGGATCTCAGGACTTGTATGGGGACGAGTGTCTGAGAAAGGTTGCAGATCATTCCGCAAAGATCGTGGAGGGGTTGAACGCATCCGGCAACCTGCCTTTTGAGGTGGTGTTAAAACCCACGCTGTTAGGGCAGGCTTCCATCCGCAAAGCTTTTAATGATGCGAACAATGATCCGGAGTGCGCCGGCGTGATCACCTGGATGCACACCTTTTCTCCGGCAAAGATGTGGATTCTCGGCCTGAAGGAATTTAAAAAACCGCTCTGTCATCTGCATACGCAGTTTAATGAGGAGCTTCCTTATG
>CAZUZZ010000170.1:0-4556 GCA_964625055.1 uncultured Bacteroides sp.
GGAATCAGAGCGTCATAACTGTTAGGGAAAATAATACCGAGTACATTTGTGTTTGATTTTATCATTCTACTTCACCACCTTCTACATTATTGTTCACCATGGCATTGGGTCCGACCACTACATTATCTCCTATGGTAATGCCGGGACCGATGGTTGCCACACCTTTTTCACTTTCGGTGGGCATTGCGCCTACTACAGCGTTCTCACCGATCGATACGTTTTCCGCCACGATACAGTGCTTTACAACGGCGCCGCTCTTGATCGTCGTACCGCCCATGATGACAGCGTCCTCCACTACCGCATCGGCCTCTACCTTGACCCCGCCGAAAAGAATGGAATGTTTAACCGTGCCCTTGATCCGGCAGCCGTCTGTGATCATGGAATTTTCTACCACAGCGCCGGCATTGATCTTGTGTCCCGTCATACCGGTGTTGCGGCTGTAGATCTTCCAGCCTTCATCGAAAAGATTGATACCGCTGTGCTCAGGATCCAGAACCTCCATGTTAGCTTCCCACAGAGAGGAGATGGTTCCTACGTCCTTCCAGTAGCCACGGAAGCGATATGCGTACATCTGGCGCTGATCGCGGAGCAGATTGGGAATGATGTTGTTGCCGAAGTCATTCTCGGAGTTCGGATCCGCCTCATCCTCCTCCAGATACTTCTTCAGGATATCCCAATTGAAGATATAGATACCCATGGAAGCCAGATTGGATTTGGGCTGCTTGGGTTTCTCCTGGAATTCCGTGATCTTATCGTTCTCGTCGGCTACCATCAGGCCGAAACGGGAAGCCTCCTCCCAGGGTACTTCCATAACGGCCACACTGAATTCCGCGTTTTTGGCCTTGTGAAAGTCCAGAAAATCACTGTAATCCTGTTTACAGATCTGGTCACCGGAGAGAATGATGACATACTTCGGGTCGTAGCGCTCGATAAACGATATGTTCTGGTAGATCGCATTGGCAGTACCCTTATACCAGTTTGACCCATGGGCCTGCTGATAGGGCGGCAGCACATGAACGCCGCCATAGAGACGGTCCAGATCCCAGGGCTGTCCGTTGCCGATGTATTCGTTTAATACCAACGGCTGATACTGCGTCAGGATACCCACCGTATCGATGCCAGAGTTGACGCAGTTGGAAAGCGGGAAATCGATGATACGGTATTTGCCGCCAAAAGGAACTGCAGGTTTTGCAAGTTTCTCAGTCAGGGCATAGAGGCGTGAGCCTTGTCCGCCGGCAAGAAGCATTGCAATCATTTCTTTTGCCATAACACTATTCCTCCTCTTTTACATAGTAATTAAATTATACAACAAAATCATGGAAAGAGATAGAAAAATCAGAGAAAATATACAAAAATTTACATAAGGGATGTTTTCTGTCGTTTTGGTAAAACAGAAATTGATTTTGTGGCAGGTATTCTGTGTGGTTCTGTCTCTGCCGACGATCGTACTCTTGACATATCTGATAAATCGTTTTCTGGTAAATGCGAAAAAAGACGAGATGGAGCGGAATAATGAAAGGGTAAATACAGTGCTTTCTTCGGTACAGTCCCTGTCAGAAAGTTTGCTGAGTGCAGGGAGCGCGCTCTCTCAGATATCCGATAATGAGAGCGCGTCAGTGGAAGAGTTATCCGCCACGAGTACACAATTATTGGAAGGCAGTAATATGCTGGACAGCAAAACGAGAGAGAGCATGGAAAATCTCAATGAGCTTGACGAGTGGAAGAATGTGGTGGCGGATAATGTGGAAAAGGTTGAGATGACATCAAAGGATCTGCTGAGCAAATCCAAAGAGAATGAAGCGCTGCTTGCCAATCTGCAGACGATCAACGGTGAGGTGTCGGATTCTTTAGTTGCCACGACAGATGTGGCGCAGAAACTGACAGTAGCGATGGATGAGATCGGAATGACCTTAAAGCTGATCAGCGATATTTCCAATTCGACTAATCTGCTGGCTTTGAATGCATCGATCGAGGCGGCGAGAGCAGGGGAGGCCGGAAAAGGCTTTGCTGTAGTCGCTACGGAGGTCGGCAATCTGGCGAAGAGCACCAAGACCTCTCTCGATGAGGTGGAGCAGGTCATACAGAGAGTGCGGGAAAATGTAGAAGAGATGACCCGGTATGTGCATGATAATGCCAGCAAACTGGAGAAGCAGAATGAGTATTTCTCCAATGTATTTGCCGGGATGCAGGATATGACACAGCTGTTGGGCGTGTCGGTGGATGCGGTGAACACGATGGGCGAGGCTCATCACAAGCAGGCGATGGTGATACAGAATACGGTATCTATCAATAAAGATCTCGCGGAAGATATCAGTAACGAGAATGCACAATTCCAGTCCATCAATAAAATGGTGGAAAGTAATGTAAATGATATTTCAGAAATGGCTGCACAGATCAGCACGATCAATGAGATGGTTGATGAGATGAACAATCTCCTGAGAACAGAGGGTTGAGGAAATGGCAATAGAAAAGGTAAGGAGGTATTTCCGGGAGCAGGCAATTGTATCCTGGGTGGATGTCTGTAAAGAGTATTAGAAATTAAGTGTTGGGAAAAGAAAAGCATAAGTGGATTTATCTGATCGTCTAATTGTTAACTTGTTGAATCATAAAGTTGACAATTAGACTTTTTTATTATATAACTGATTTATCAATATAATTTAAGAGGAATTTTAGAGGAGAGGAATAGTATGAAAAAATTGACGGTATTTGAAATGTGCATCACGGCTTTTTTTGCTGCCTTGACGGCAGTCTTAACCCAGATAGCAATCCCCATCGGCCCGGTTCCGATCACGCTTGGCACCTTTTCCGTTTTTTTGGCAGGAGCGCTGTTGGGCGCAAAATTAGGCGCTGTCAGTCAAGCCGTATATGTGCTGCTTGGCATCATAGGAGTGCCTGTGTTTACTTCGTTTAGAGCCGGTGTCGGTGTACTGCTCGGACCAACCGGCGGTTATCTGTGGGGATATATTCTGGCGGCAGGGCTTATAGGATTTATTGTCAAGCGCTTTGGAAACAGCATTTATGTTCTAGTATTGGCAATGCTGGCTGGGTATTGTGCTTATACGTTTACAGGGACCTGCTGGTATGTGTACAGCATGGAAACGGGAGTGGCAGAGGCGCTGATGGTCTGTGTTGTTCCTTTTATTCCGGGCGATGTGCTGAAAATTGTTTTGGCGACAGTATTGGCGCGGCGGCTAAATCCGGTGCTGCAAAAATATTTAAAATAGACATATTGGGAAAAAGCAAGAGGGTAGTTCCTCAAGTTATTTCATGACTTTTAGGACACCCTCTTGTGTTTTCTTTTAAATAAATTAATTTTGTAGAATACCAGTTTACAGATCAGCACCATGATCGATGACGATAACCTGACCGGTGATTGCGGAAGCTTCATCGCTTGCGAGGAACAGGATCGCATTTGCGACCTCCTGCGGTTGACATACCGGCAGGGTAAGATCGGCGTGCTTTGCCATAGCGCCCATCATATCCGGATCCAGATTCTCTTTTTTCATGCCCATTGTCATCGGGGTTACGACGCTTCCCGGACAGAGGGCATTGCAGCGTACATTTACGCTGGCACAGCGCATGGCGATATTTTTTGTCATGCCGATAACAGCCGCTTTACTCGCTACATAAGCTACTCCGCCGCCGCCGGTATAGCCGGCTACGCTCGAAACATTTACGATAGAGCCTGCTTTTTTCTCAACCATGATCTTTGTGGCTTCTCTTGTCATATAAAGGGTTCCCTTGGCATTGATATCAATCAGGGTGTCAATGGTCTGGTCAGTTACTTTTTCGATCGCTTCAATCCCATTATCTACGACACCGGCATTATTGATCAGTATATCAATGGTGCCAAACGCTTCGACTGCCTTTGTGATCACCGTCTTGCATTGCTCCTTGTCTGAAATATCACAGGGCACTGCAAGGGCTTCTCCTCCTGCGGCTTTGATCTTTTCTGCCACAGCTTCTAACTGCTCCACTCTGCGGGCTGAAATGACCACCTTTGCGCCTTCTTTAGCAAAAAGCTCTGCGGCACAGGCTCCGATCCCGGAGTTTCCGCCCGTGATAACCGCCACTTTTCCATCAAGTCTTCCCATGTTATCGCCTCCTGTTTCCATCAAACTATTGTGACTGCTTTTATCATGCGGCAGTCGTTTTGGTTATTTATAAGTATAACACATACGTGGAAGTAAATGTAGACAGGGAGAAAAATATTTGGATGAAGCAGCTTCAAGGTATCGGATATTTTATCCAGAGCCCATCAAATAGGCGAAAAAAGATACCGGCTTCTAAGAAAGTTAAAATAATAAACAATAGAATAATTTCTATGAAACGTCTTTTATTCATAAGGAATACCTCAGGGTGACGAATTGCAAGTATTTTTGGCGGATTGTAATTCGATTTATCATTATAATTATAATCTATAATTTCTTTTTTTTAAGCTTGTAAATACCCAGAAAGAATTGACAGCTTTCCCAGAAACTTTTATAGTAGATTTATAGGGTATCCCGATGGGACAGGAGAGATTAGATATGGGATTTTTCAGTCAGGCAGGAAAG
>CAZUZZ010000171.1:0-4536 GCA_964625055.1 uncultured Bacteroides sp.
TTCCCTTCCGTATCCTTTGCAGTGATGATGTGTTTCAGTTCAACACCCTGAAAAGTCGGATGCTTTGACCATTCGATCTTGTCAAAGGCAGTCTCCTTTTCCGGCAAAACCAATTTCCCCTTGTTAAATAATGCAAATGTATCCATTCTGACACCTCCGAAAAAAAATTGAGCTTCGCGGGGTTGCGAGATTCGCTTCGCGAACTCGAGCGAGCTATTTCCTACCTCTCAATCATATTCTTCGGAAGCTGTCGTGTCTTGTAAAAAATTGACCTATGTAATCTGCTGCATGATATTCTTAGAATGGATATATTCTGACGGAGATATCCCGACAATTTTCCGAAAAGCCTTGTCAAAATGGCTCTGGTCATAAAATCCCATCTCTGCCGAGAATTCACCTACTGTCCTTTCTGCATCCAACAATCCCTGTGATTTCCGAATGCGGTTCTGAATACAGAACTGATGCGGCGTCATGCCGATGCAATTTTTGAACTTACGTATGAGATAGTATTTGCTGACAAAAATGTCCGCCGCCAACGCTTCTATGGGCAAATCCTGTTCCGGGTGGCTGGTAATTTTATCAGTCAGGGTTTTTATATCCGCATCTATCTCCTTCTGTCCACTATACCGGAAACTGTAAAGCGTCCGCAGGGAAACCAATAATTTACCGCTCTGCTCATTCTCAAAAATCCCCTGTTCCACTGCATCCCTTAACAGATCTTGAACGATCCTCTCTGCGGCCTCTAAATTTACCTCTTCTATAAAAGTCGTTCCGATACACATAGACAACAGTCTTGCATCCTTTGTCTGACGCACAGAATGCACGGTATAGGGCGGAATGATAAACACATCCCCTCTATGGCACGCCACTTCCCTGTTTTCCAAACAAACCGTGATCACACCTTGCATGACCACTGATATGATGTAATGCCTTACATGGTTATGGGAATCAAAGTGCTTATCTATGTTCTCTGACAATACGAACTCAATTGGGTATTGATCACTTAGATAAAATCTCATCTTTTTCTAATTCCTGCCATTCTGTGCTATTCGATTTACAGCTAATGCCCAACCATCTTACATACCTGAATAAAAACCTGCTCATACTTTGCGCACAAATCTCCTCGACGGCTTCACAACCAGCGTCACCACCAGAATAACCGCCGCTGTTACGCCCAAGCTGATCGGGTACACCTGCATAATGGTTGTAAAGGATGGCTTCTGCCTAAACACTGTGAATATCCATGTGAGACGCACGCCGCAGATTCCGACAACCGAACAGGCCGCCGGTATGAAGGAAACGCCAAAGCCTCTCAGATATCCTGACAGGCCCTCCTGAGCAAAGCTGAACAGATACGCAAAGAAGATGTACTCCAACCGAATCCTTCCTGTTGCGATCACCTCAGGATCTGAGTTGAAAATGCCAAGCAGCTGATGACTGAACAGAAGAATCAAAACACTGACTGTCATAGTACTCACCAGACTTTGTATGAGGCAGAGTTTTAACGTTTTCAGGCAGCGGTCTCCCTTCCCGGCACCATAGTTTTGACCGACAAACGTAGTACATGCCTGCCCGAAAGAATTCATGATATAGTAGGCAAAAATCTCCAGATTGTAGGCCGCCGAAGATGCCGCCATCACTGTTGTACCAAGGCGGTTGACCGCCGACTGAATAATAATATTGGCAAACGAGAAGATCATTCCCTGTATGCCCGCCGGAATCCCGATCTTCAGGATCTGTCCCAGCACATCTCTATGTACCCGCAATTTTCGGGGCTTGACTCGAATCGCCATCTCTGTTTTCATCAACGCAGCAAACAGGATTCCCGCGCTTATGAGATTAGAAATCACCGTCGCTGTCGCGACACCATCCACATCCATCCCAAGCTGTATAACAAAGAACAGATTGAGGATCACATTCAAAACGCCGGAAACTACCAAAGCAATCAACGGCATCTGCGTATTTCCGCAGCTTCGGAAAATAGCTGCTTCAAAATTATAGAGCAGGATCACCGGCATCCCGGCCAGATAAATCCGCAAATATTTTACTGCCAGCGGATACACCTCTCCCGGAACATCCAGCATTTTTACGACCTCAGGAGCCAGGAACTCACCCACCACTGCAAGGAACAGTCCTCCGAGCAGAGCGACAAGCACAGATGTATGCACTGCCTTTGATATCTTTTCGTTATCTCCCTGACCGATAGATTTTGCGATAATAACATTGCTCCCCAGAGAAATTCCGACAAAAAGGTTGACCAGCAATCCGATGACAGGCGCATTGCCTCCCACCGCCGCCATAGCCTCTTTGCCGGAAAAATTTCCGACTACCGCCAGATCCGCCGCGTTAAACAGCTGCTGCAAAACTCCGGTCACAGCAAGCGGTATCGCATATTTGATGATCTTATCTCCCAGCGAGCCGTTTATCATATCCATACGGCTTCCCATGTGAATCCCTTCTTTCTCTAATCAGTTATTGTAACCTTTCCAGGGAACGGAATATTTGCTTGCCTTCATCATTCCAAGATCGTCAAATAACTATCCAGCCTTACATTCACATATCTGGCAAACAATTTCTCCATCGCATTCAGATTATGTTTTACATGATATTCGTCAAATGCATTGTAATACGTTGCCCGATCCGTAAATTTGATGTCAATCGGCGGATATCCCGCCTTCATCAATTCCAGATTGACAAGCAGACGACCTGTGCGGCCATTCCCATCAATGAAAGGATGAATCCCCTCAAACTCAATGTGAAATCGTGCAAGTTTCGTAATCATATGCTCTGTATTATTCCGATAACTTTCCAACAACTGTTCCATCTTTGGCTGAATCAGATAAGGCTGTGCCGGCTCATGCTTTGCTCCCATAATTCTCACGGGCACTCTCCGATAAACACCCCGGTCATCCTTTTTATCCGCCAGCACCAGATAATGTATCTGCCTGATAATACTTTCTGATAGTGGCACTTGATTTTTTACCATATCCATTACGAACTCAAAAGCCTCTTTATGTCCAACCGCCTCCATATGGTCTTTCAATGGTTTCTGATCTATCGTCAATCCGCGCAGAACCATGTCTGTTTCCCGCAGCGTCAACGTGTTGCCCTCAATCGCATTGGAATTATAAGTATACTCAACAATAAACTCCTCTGTCAGCCGTTCTACCTCCCCAGCTGTCAAAGGACGTCTGTTTTGCAGTTCTTCCTTTTTCCTGTCAATCATCGCAAGCAGATTTTCAGATGTTTTATACCGACCATCCTCCGGCCTTTTGGCATTCGCAGGAATCCTCCAGCTCCGCCCTTCACGAGTCACTCCCTGAACTTTCCCTTCCGCGCAAAGGATTCGTACTCTTCTATCTGAAATGTTCCATTTCTTTGCGGCTTCTTTTACCGTGATATACATAAAACTGCACCTCACTTTGATCGCAGAATGCTGATCCTGCGACAATTATATCCGATTATCGGAACGATAGCAATTGTTTCGGAATAATATTTACTATGTATCGGAACAATGTGAAAAGGTATCCGTCACCCCAAACCCCAGACACTTATTCGGGCACACCTCCACACATCTGCCACACCGAATACATTCCGGAGAACGGGATATTTCCCGCACAGAGAGCGAAACCGGACAGGCTTTCTCACAGGCCATACAGGACACGCACCGCTCCTTTTCCCAATGAATCTGCACAAGGCTGAAACGGTTGAACCATCCATAGATTGCGCCCAACGGACACAAATACTGGCAGAACGGGCGATAAACTTTTACAGATAAAAGGACGATCAGCAGCAATATTCCGAGTTTCCAGAAAAATAAACCGCCCGCCTGACTGCGCAGCATTTCATTTGAGGCAAGCAGCGGAATCGCACCGAACAGCGTCCCCGACGGACACAGATATTTGCAGAACGCGGGCACCTTTGCAAATCCTCCGAATAAAAACAGCGATCCGACGCCCACCAAAAGAAACAGAACAACATACTTTCCATATTTGAGAATACGACGAAAAGGAAGATTTTTTCTCTTGCGAAAAAGCGGAATCTTATGTAAAAGATCCTGCACCAGACCAAAGGGACACAGCCAGCCGCAGACAAAACGTCCCAGCAGGCTTCCAAACAGAAAGAAAAAACCAAGCGCCGCAAAGGGAATGTGAAATCCCCGCTGATTCAAGAGTGCCTGTAACGCTCCGATCGGGCAGGAAGCAACCGCACCCGGGCAGGAGTAACAGTTTAACCCGGGGACGCAGGCATATTTCAAGTCGCCCTGATATATTTTTCCACTCGCAAAACCGTAGGCGTATCCGTTAGTCAGAACGGTAAAAAAGATTTGTACGATCAGCCGCAATTTCTTCATATACTCACCCAAGTCCGATACATTCCATACAGATCATCGTTGCCTTTCTCCATATGACGGCCAGTTGCCCCTGCGCAGCGCCAATGCCGAGAAACGCGATCCCAATTAATATGCCCCAAAGCCACGCATTCTGCTTAACTGTTTTCCAAAAGCGCATTGATTTTTTCCTCCCACGCTGTTTT
>CAZUZZ010000172.1:0-4515 GCA_964625055.1 uncultured Bacteroides sp.
TCAAGGTCATCGTCTCGCCGCTCTTTAAGCTGTCCCACAGGGCGTAAACTCTGTCAGCCACATCATCGGGATCTGCATAGGGTGTATCTCCCACCATCATAAACTCGCCTGATTCTGCGAAGATTCTCTTAAACTCTTCCCTTTGGGTAGGGTTTAGTGATGCAAACAGGCATCCATCCTCAGGAATACTGCACAAGACAAAGGGTCCACAGATACAGTTCTTACTGTTCGGGCAGCATCGGTTCGGGGTAAGCCCTTCCGTATGTTCGCGGCTGATCAATAATACCCGCTGGGGAAGAAAGCACCCGATCTGCACAGAACCGCCGAGCAGCTTTTCTATCGACTCCAATGTATTGCGGACGACCATGCTACGGGGCGGTCTTTCCGGTTCCACGAATAAAATCTCCATCTCTTTACTCATCACATTTCTCCTCTCTGCTGTTTCGCATACAGCCCTGCGTTTTCTCTCAATCTCCTTTTTTACCAGCGGAAAAAAGAAAATCAGCCGCTGTCCGGGTCGTTGTAGAAGCCACTTGCAGCGTCATGGCTGTATTGGCTTGCATAGTATTGACTGATCGTTACCGGTGCATTGAACAGGGCTGACAGCATATAGCTGCGGATATTTCCGATGGCTGCTGTATTATCATCCAGACATTTCATCACATACTCGATATGGCCGCTGTCCAGTTTCAGCAGTCGCTCTTTCACCAGCTCTATGGGAACACCCTCACCGTTAATGCGCAGGAATGGGCGTCTGCTCGTATGTACCTCCGTCATCAGTTCCACAAAGCCGTCCAGCCGTTCTGTGTCAAAGGGATGTCTCTGGCACAGGATGTCATAATCTACCTGATCTTTTATCTGTCTGCGCAGGCTTTCTATCGATCCATCTGTCCCTTTTGCGGCAGATGTGCCGGATGGATAGATGGATTGATCAGTCTCACTCACATCAGTATGGTTCTTCTCAGTATCATTCCCTTGTGATTTTCGCAATTCCTGATCTGTGGAAATCACATCTCCTGATTTGTGATTTTCACAATTCTGGATTTGTGATTCCCGTGTCTCTCCCACAAAGTTCTTGACATAGATCACGTTTGGCTTCCCCAGGCCGCGCCGTTTCCTCTCGATCAGGCCGATCCCCTTTGCCGAATCCAGTTCCCCTAAAAGCTTGTTGGCCTTCTGCTCCGCACAGCCCAGAGTCGCCATGATATCTGCTATGGTAAAAATGATATAGACGCGCCCCTCGCTGTCCAGCCAGTCATTTTTTATGGAAAGTCCCATACGGTCCAGCAAGAGGCCGTAAAGCACCTTGGCCTCTACGGATATGCCCGCAAACCGCCTGTCCGTAAAGAGCAGCTTCGGAATACGGTAAAAACTGTACTGCTCCGACTCTTTTCCGTAGTAATAATCCAGTTTTAACAACATAAGATTGTCTCCTTCTCTTTTCTGCTTCCCTGCAAGGTCTCCTCTCCTCATGAACTCACCACAAGCAGACGCAAGATGCTTCGCAGCCTTTTGACTCTGCTTATAAACGCAAAAAGCCGCCCGATAACTGTTCGTCAGTCACCGGACGGCTCTCTATGTCCTACAGCTTATATTTCAGATTGATATCGATTCCTGTCTGTTCATGGAAAATACGGACGCCCGCCTGTTCGCTCTCGTGGAGCGAGGAAAGGATGCGGATCATCCTCTTTTCGCTGGCGGCACACTCTATCACCTGCGTCTCTCCATCCTCATCCGTGTATATCACTTCCATGCGCGCCGCTACCGGAATACAGGTCTTTGCGCCGCTTTCCCTCAGTTTCTTCATGCAGTCCGCCAGGTTTTCTGTCCTGTCGATCACCTCCTGCACCGTCTCCAGACACTCCCTCGGATTGCTGATCTCTATGGATGCGTTTTCCTCCCAGGTCAGAATGCCATGAAATTTCTGCCGTCTCCTCCTGCAGAGCAGGACAGCCAATGCAGCTAAACCACAAAGGGCAGCGAAAGCAGGCAGCATCCACAGAGGCAGCTCTTCCTTCCGGGGTTCCTCTGTCTTTACTTCCGGCTCCGCTCCTGTACCGGGCTGCTCTTCCTCCGATACGTCCACATCCTGCTTCTGCACTTCCGGCTCTTGTATCTCCGGTAAAAGAGTTTCCGTTTCTCCGGATTCTTCCGCTGTCTCTACTTGCTGCAGAATCTCCCGGAAAGGTTCGGACTCCTCTAACGCGCCCGTCTCTACCCCGGTATTATCCCAGACCACCGCAAACTGGCGGATATCGGCTGGCTTTCCTTCAACCTCCGGAATATCAAGCACGATCTGCCAGATATCTGGCTCTGGGGACGGTTCTTTCTCCGTCTCCCCATCCGGCTTCCTGTCATCCCCTGTGGGATTTTCGTCCTTAGTATCCTTTTCTTCTCCCTCCCCTGTGATATGTACCGTGCAGGAGTGGTTTTCCCCCGTTTCCTTCTCCGTGATCCGGATCTCGTTATCGCCCTCTGCAATGGTTACAGAAGAAGCCCCGTTATTTAAGGTATAGCGTTCTACTTTTGCCGTCCGGTCTACAACGCCCCGCAGGATCTCACCGTTTCCCTCCATCTGGTTTCTGGTGAAATACACAGTCACCTTGCTTACCTTAGTGCCGGTCTTTACCGCCGCATCCACCGAAACAGCGTAGATCCCGTCGATAAAGCTGCCATATATATGGATTTCAGCCGTACACCCCGTGCTGGTCTGTGTGACCTCGACCTCGTTATCGCCTTTTGTAAGTTTATCTTTCGACAAGGCGATATCTGCCGCATCCACCGGGTGGGCTCTATCCGTCACCTTCTCCTGGTACTGTCCGAAAGGATCGTAGATCTCATAGACCGGATACACCCTGATATCTGCCCCGCTGATCCCGCTTTCGCTAGGGTGGTTTAAGTCATGCTCCACGCTGATCCCTGACTGTGTCTTTCTGGTATATAATGCAGTGTAAGTGATATCTCCCTGAATTGGTGCATCTGTCTCCAATGCCGGCTGCCAGCCCGCAAACGTGTAAGAGTTAAGCCCTTCGCTCGCTCTGGAGGCCACAGGCGCCCGGTCAGAGATGGTATCTCCATAGGAGACGGAAAATGACTTTATCACACTCCCGTCATAGTTTTGGAACACTACCCTGCACTGATTCTGATCAGAACTATATACCGCCTCATACGCTGCATCCGCAGTCAGGATATCCCCCTCGTCAATGGCAGGCTGCCAGCCGGTAAAGGTATAGCTGTGTTCCCCGTCAGAAGCTCTCTCCGGTGTGGGCGCTTCGTCCGCGATCACTGTCCCGTAGGGCTTCTCTACCTCTTTTAACGTCGAGCCGTCATAATCCAGAAAAGTTAAGGTATAAAGCCGTTCTACGGCGGTATACTGCGCGGTATACTCTGCCGCTTTCGTCACCTTTGTGCCTTCCGTAATCGCCGGGCTCCAGCCGCTGAATGTATAAGTATAATGCTCATCCGCTTTTCTCTGGGGATCGTCAGGTCTTGCCCCGTAAAGATCCGTCCCGTAAGGAAGCTCCAGATCCGCTATCTTCGACCCGTCATGATCCTTAAACTGCACAAGGTATTTTTTCGCAGCAGACTCATAGACCGGCGTATACTCTGCATCCCCGTCTACTACCGTCTCCTCGGTTATCTCCGGCTCCCATCCGGTAAACGTATAATCCGCTTCCTTAGTAGAAAAATCTTCCATCTGCGGTGCGTAGGCAAGGGTCTTCTCTCCCATGCCGACAAAGTCTGATACCAGCGGCAGGCCATCCCGGTCCATAAATGTGATCCGGTATGCGATCACCCTTTTATCCCCGGTCCAGTCATAGGCCCATGCCGTCTCATTCTCACTCTCCAGCGTAAATTTCTTTTCTGTGCTGACCACAAAGGCATTCGTCCCGATAGAAGTGACCCCCGTACCGATATGGATCCTGAGAAGAGCACTGCACCATGAAAATGCCCGCTCCCCGATCTTTGTCACACTGTCCGGGATCATAAGAGAGGTAAGCTTGGTCGCGTTATTGAAGGCATTTGCACCAATCTGCTTTACTCCTTCCGGCAGTACAACGGATCTTGCCGCAATACTCTGAAAAGCCCCTTCTCCAATGATCTCGACGCCCTCACTGATCGTTATATCCACTGCCGCCTTGCAGCCGGAAAACGTCATATCTTTTATTTCTTTTATACTGCCGGGCACATAGATAGAAATGGCTGACCTACACTCATAGAACGCCGCTTCGCCTAAATCCGTTACGCTTTCAGGAATATCAATGGACGTTAGGGCGTGGCATCCCAGAAATGCCCGTTCTCCTATCCTTTCCAGTCCATCCGGCAGGATGAGGGTAGCCAGGTCACTGTTCTGCTGAAACGCAAAGTCGCTGATCTCCTGCAGGGTATCCGGCAGGTCTACGCTTTTTATGCTGTGGGTCGGCCAATAAAACGCATAGGTTCCTACCGCAGTGATCCCTTCACCGATCACACAAACGTCAGGCTTAATGTCTTTCCAGGGCCTGAATACACTCG
>CAZUZZ010000173.1:0-4500 GCA_964625055.1 uncultured Bacteroides sp.
ATTTTAACTTGGAAAAAAATACCTGCACGGCATTCCCGGCAGGTTTATTGTCCCTATATAGATAAGAGACTTTATAGATAAAAAATCAGAAAAAACGACAGAGTAAAACATGAGGGAGGAAATGATACATGGCTGCCAAAGCGATCGCGATAGAGATCGGCTATTCGATTACAAAAGTCTGCGAGGTGGACTACAAGGCGAAGACGCACAAAATATATAAGAGCTTTACGTTTCAAAATGGTGCGGAGGTCATCAATGATGGCGTGTTGACGGCATCTCCGGAGTATGTGGAGAATCTGCGGCGCGCGCTTGCTGTGAACCATGTGAAGGCGAAACAGGTGGTGTTCACGATCACCTCTTCGAGGATCGCCAGCCGTGAAGTCACGATTCCCTATGTAAAGGAGAACAGGATCGCGGATGTGGTCAATGCCAATGCCACGGATTATTTCCCGGTGGACTTAAGCCAGTATCAGCTTGCCCATACCATTTTGGGAACGGTCGGAGAGCAGAAAGGCTCCCAGCAGTATAAGCTGCTCGTGATGGCGGTGCCTACATCTCTTCTGTCCGGCTATTATGATCTGGCAAAAGAGCTGAAACTGGAGGTGGCGGCGATCGATTACGCCAGCAACAGTATCTATCAGGTGGTGAAGGACGAGTGTGCGAAGGGAAAGCACATGATCGTTATGATAGACGAGAGAGCTTCTCTGGTGATGGCGGTGGAAAATTCCGTGCTGACGTTCACCCGAAGCGTTTCCTACGGTGTGGAAGAGGTTATGGATACGGTGATGCATACGCTCTGCTGGGGCGAGGTTACCTCTATAGAGCAGGCGATCCGTGTCCTGCAGCGAAATGACTGTATTGCCCCGGAGGAGAGCGCAGGCAGTACCGCAGAGGGCGCGGAAGCCCCTGCAAAATCTGCGAAAGAGAGGGCGATGGATGATGTGCGGGATGCCGTTATGCCTCTGATAAACGGTATTTCCAGAGTTATTGATTACTATGCCTCCAGAGGATCGGGTGAGGCGATCGAGAGGATCCTGATCACGGGTCTCGGCGCGGACTTCAAGGGTCTGGGTGAGATGCTTTCCCAGGAAGTCAATATGCCTGTGGCGGTCTTAAAGGAGGCGGCGGGCTGGAACCTGATGCGCAACTTTAAGAATGAGTGCTTCAGTGAGTATATCGCCTGTGTGGGCGCGGCAGTATCGCCTCTGGGATTTAAGCAGGAGACGGCAAAGCGCGGTAAGGAAAAAGCGAAGAAGGAAGGCGGCGAAAAGGGGACGAACTGGGCGCCGCTTGCATACACTGTGTGTGGTGTCGGTATTGTGGCGGCTGCCGGGCTTGCAGGATTTTCTTTGTTCAACTATGCGCAGCTGACGAAGACGAACATGGAGCTTAAGGCGGAGTCGGGCAGTCTGGAAGACATTATCCCGATCTACAATGAGTATGTTGCGGTAAAGGCGGAGCACACCATGGTGGAAGCCATGTACGATGCGACGGCGAGTCGAAATGAAGAACTGGAAGAATTTCTGGGCGAACTGGAGGATAAGCTGCCCGCCAATGTAAATGTGGTTTCACTTACCAGCGATGCCTACGAAGTTACCATTAATATGAGAGTGCAGACAAAGGATGACGCGGGTGAAGCGGTGGAGCAGATGCGTACCTTCCACTCGTTGGTTCCGGAGATGGTGACGGTGACTTCTCTCGTGGAGGAGGAGAACGAGGAGAGCGGTGAGCATACGGTCAACTTTACGGTGACGGCGACATATCAGGATGTGGGATACGAGCCCGAGGAGACAGAAGAGACAGATGCGGCTGAGGCCGATATGGCGGAATAGGAGGCGCGGGAGATGAAAGTATCAAAGAGAGACGTATTGCTTTTAGTTGGTTTGATCGGGGTTCTTGCCGTTGTCTGTTCCTATTTCTTAGTCTTCCAGCCGACGATGGAGAAGGCGGAGAAGCTGGAAGAGGAGAACACGAAGCTGGAAGAGCGGATCGCGGATCTGCAGAACAAATCGGATAACAGGGATACCTATGAGAGCGAAACGGCGCAGATGCGTATGGAGATGGAGGAGATCTATCAGCTTTTCCCGGTGGATGTGCGGGAGGAGAATGCGGTCCTTCTGGCGATCAATCAGGAGTTGTTAGCTCCTCTGGAAGTGGAATCGGTCACCATAGATGCTCTGGTTGAGGTGCCTTTCGTGGCTGAGATGGATGAGGAAGAGCACAGTGCCACCTATGAGATCGAAGAGGTGGAGGAGATCGAGGACGCAACGGGAACACAGGATGAACCGACACCGGAAACCGTAGAGCAGAGTACGGACAGTGTGAACCCGTTTCATCTGATGAACCGCAAGACCACGATTAACTACGAGGTTTCTTACGAGGGGCTAAAGCGGAGCGTCAAGAATATCTGCATGCAGACAGACCGTATGGTCATTGATAATCTGACGGTGGTTTATGACGAGACGACGGGGCTTCTACGAGGTACCACGACAGTGAATATGTTTTGTGTGCCCGATCAGGAGGACAAAGAGTACGAAGAGCCTGACTTTGGCGGCGTGCTTCTCGGCACGGACAATATTTTCGGTACGAGGGTGATCCGCAGCGAGGGCAGTCTTCCCGATCTGGAGGACGGCGCGGAAGGCGAAGCGGGCGAGGATGCAGAAGATGAGCAGTAGTGAGAAGTAAGACGGGAGGAACTGCGGTTTGATGACGGGAGCAGACAGGCGAAAACTGAATAAAGATGCCGGATTTTCCTTGGTGGAACTTTTAATAGCAGTTGTTATTCTTGCCATTATCGTGATCCCGCTTATGAATCTGTTTGTTTCTTCTAACAGGATCAATATCAAGTCCAGAAAGACTCTGCGGGCCACCACAGCGGCGCAGGATATTATGGAAGGACTGAAAGCCTATAATATCAAGGAGATAAAAGAGCAGTTTGCCGATCCGGCAAGCGGCTTCTATGTGATAGACAGCAGACTGATCAAGGGCGGTGTGGCGGAGGAGACCGCGCTTGAGGTGGACCCTTCCGGCAATCCTGCGAACGGGCTCTATGTGTTCAGCATGAAAGATGTTACCATGCAGGGCAGCAAGTTCGATGCGAAGATAGAAGTGGATGGCAGGGGCTATATGACGGGTACCCTTACGCATGACAATGAGTTTAACGATGCGGCGTTGGCGGATGCCAGAAGCATCGATAAGGAAAACGGCACTTTCGTGGAGACGGAGAAGATCCGGCAGGCGGTGCTGACGAGCGTCTTTAAGGACAGCAGCATGGAAGCTGCCATAAAAGATAAACTGAGGACATCCGGGGTTGCGGACGGGGATCTTGACACGGCATATGGCGATCTGCAGGATCCATCAAAGTCGGATTACATATGTTATAAGAACCTCACTACTTTTTTTGATAAAGCCAGTCGAACGATAACGATCGATCTGTCGGTCAGTGCGGAGGTGGATGAAGACGGACGTCCCAAGGTGGATATGGAGGTCACGGAGGAATACGTTTTTGAATTAAACTATGATCCGGTTTCCCATACGGGAGGTCATGTGGAAACTTCGGGTGATATGGGATCAGGGGTTATGGTGAAAGATATGGGCTGCGGCAACATCACGAGAATGGTGGAGGTTGACCCGGCGACAGGCGCGGATGTGGAAAAGATCAACGTGAATCTCTTTTATTATCCGCTCTACGGAGCGTCTGCTCCCGACAAGATCGTCATAAACAACAGCTCAGGAGCCGGTTTGAATCTCCTGGTCGCGAAGCAGCGGCATGAGAAGGTGGATTCGATTACGGGACTGCCCGTTTCGGGTGATCCGGAATACCTGCCGGATTCCCAGCTGATGGCAGAAGAGCAGACATATAAGGCTGAAATCGAGATCAATGACACGTATGGATTTGACCCGGATCATTTTACCTTAAAGACGAATCTGGGCTTGAATCTGGTGGGTTCCAAATATCTGGCGGGTGCGCCGATAGAGATTCCGACACAGTTTAATGTGACGGGGAGAAACTTGAATCAGTTGAACATCTTTACGTTGGACGGGGTACGCAGTGCGTTAGGAAAACCGGGAACACCCGGTGAAGCCACAGAGCTGATCTATGATGTGCAGGTCAGCATCTATGAGGAGGGGGCTGCGGCGAGCGGTTTCCCCGACGATATGCGGAAGGTCGTAATCGGAGGAAGTATGACGAACTGATGATAGGCAGCGGCCGCGTGGGCGGCGTTGAGAAGGACGGAAGCGGCAGAGATATGGAGTATGGGGTATGAAGAGAGCAGGCGGAAAAATGACACAGCTCTATAGGCGGTTGAAAAAGAGGCGGGATGACAGAGGATCCGCTATCGTTATCGTGATCATAGCGATGGCGATGATCGGGATTCTGGCTACCACCTTGCTTTGGATGGCCTACATGAACTATATGATAAAAGTGGCGGATATCCGCAACAAAAACAGCTTTTACAGCGCTGAGGAAGTGGTGGAGCAGGTCATGTCGGGACTGCG
>CAZUZZ010000174.1:0-4476 GCA_964625055.1 uncultured Bacteroides sp.
GTAAGAGGGAGGTGCAGCAGTAATGAAAAAGAATACAAAAACAATTCTTACCGTGGTATTGACTGTGATCAGCATTGTCTATGTACTTCCTGTGCTGGCGGTAGTGCTCAATTCCTTTAAACTGAATACATTTGTAAAAACTGATACCTTTGCGCTTCCCACCGGGGAGATGGCTGCCGGCTTCAGCAACTTCGTAACAGGTATGACTTTCGGTAACTATCCATTTGTGAATAGTGTGCTGTACAGTGTTGTGATTACGTTACTTTCCACATTTTTAATTTTACTGTGTACCTCCATGGCGGCGTGGTATATCGCGAGAGTGGATACGGTTTTCTGTAAGGCAGTCTACTTCCTGTGTGTATTTTCCATGGTGGTGCCGTTCCAGATGGTAATGTTCCCGCTGTCCAAAACGGCTGATAAGCTGCATCTGAATACGCCTTTGTCGATCTCGATCGTCTATCTGGGATTCGGTGCCGGGCTTGCAATATTTACATTTGTGGGATTTGTGAAAGGAATTCCGCTGGAGGTGGAAGAGGCTGCGTCCATCGACGGATGCGGACCGGTGCGGATATTCTTTCAGGTGGTGGTGCCGATGTTAAAGCCGACGATGATCTCCGTGGCTATTCTGGAGATCATGTGGGTGTGGAACGACTATCTGCTGCCGGCGTTAGTGCTTGATATCAATAAATACCGCACGATTCCCATTCATATCCAGTACCTGAAGGGAAGCTACGGCACGGTGGATCTGGGCGCGACCATGGCGCTGATCCTGATGAGCATTATTCCGGTTATTATTTTCTATCTGTCCTGCCAGAAGTACATCATCAAGGGTGTGGCAGCAGGCGCAGTAAAAGGTTAATGACCACAAAAGTTCGATCAGGGGTCTTGCCTCTGGTCGAACTTGCTTTTTTCGACAAAAAGTTGTAAAATCGAATAGAAATCGATTTCCGAAAGGTGTCGGTTTGTTTGACAGGAAAGGATTTGTAGATATTATGAGAAAGAGCGGTGTTTTACTGCCTGTATCTGCTATTCCATCCAAGTATGGAATAGGCGCCTTTTCCAAAGAGGCATATACCTTTATCGATCTGTTAGAAAAAGCAGGGCAGTCCTATTGGCAGATCCTGCCGCTTGGCCCTACAGGTTATGGAGATTCTCCTTATCAGTCTTTTTCTACCTTTGCAGGCAATCCCTATTATATTGATTTTGAGGCGCTTATCGAAGCCGGTTATCTGACAAAACAGGAATGTGAAAAGTATGATTTCGGTGACGATGACGCTTATGTAGATTATGAAAAAATTTATCTTTCCCGTTTTAAGGTGCTTAAGAGCGCCTATAAAAACAGCCATATAGAGAAAGAGGAGGCATATCAGCAGTTTGTGGAGGAGAATGCCTACTGGCTGGAGGATTACGCGCTCTATATGGCGGTGAAAAACGCTTTTGGCGGCAAGAGCTGGAGCGAGTGGGATGAGGATATCAAGCTGAGAAAGCCGGCTGCCATGAAGCAGTATCGCGACAAGTACGCGGAGGAGATCGGCTTCTATCAGTTCCAGCAGTATCTGTTTGCGAAGCAGTGGTTTGCCCTGAAAGAGTATGCGAATGAGAAGAAGATTCAGATCATCGGGGATATCCCGATCTATGTGGCTTTTGACAGTTCGGACACCTGGGCGAATCCGGAGCTTTTCCAGTTGGATAAGACTCTGACGCCCACTGCAGTGGCGGGCTGCCCGCCCGATGCGTTCTCGGCTACGGGACAGCTGTGGGGGAATCCGCTTTATCGTTGGGATTACCATAAAGAGACGGACTATGCGTGGTGGATGAAACGGATCGGCTATTGCTATAAGCTCTATGACGTGGTGCGGATCGATCATTTCAGAGGTTTTGACGAATACTATTCCATTCCCTACGGAGATCCCACGGCGGAATTTGGCCACTGGGAAAAAGGTCCCGGCTATGACATATTTAAGACCATGAAGGCAAAGCTGGGCAACAAGGCCGTGATCGCAGAAGATCTTGGATTTTTGACTGATTCAGTCATTAAGCTTGTGAAGAAGACCGGGTATCCGGGCATGAAGATACTACAGTTCGCCTTTGATTCCAGGGAGGAGAGTGATTATCTGCCTCACAATTACACAGCCAACAGCATTGTCTATACGGGAACCCATGACAATGATACGACGATGGGCTGGTACGAGAAGCTGAACCGCAGGGATCGCGCCTTTGCCAAAAAGTATTTGAACATAAAATCGAAAAAGGATATCCAGTGGGAGTTTATCAGGGCGGCGATGGCCAGTGTGTCTGAGACCTGTGTGATTCCCATGCAGGATTATCTGGGACTTGGCACAGAGGCGCGGACGAATATGCCTTCTACGCTGGGGACGAACTGGAAGTGGAGGATGCTGCCCGGACAGTTCACGGAGGAGCTGGCGGAGCGAATCCTGGAAATGAGCAAGCTCTACGCAAGAGCAAGGTGAGTAAAAAGCAGTACATGGGGTGTATATAAATGGCGGAGATTACGATCAAGGATATAGCGAAACAGTGCGGCGTGGGCATCAGTACGGTCTCGCGGGCACTCAACAATCACCCGGATATCAACCCGGAGACACGGAAAAAGATTCTGGAGGTGATTGAGGAGACGGGCTTTATCCCGAACAACAGCGCCAGAAACCTGAAACGGACAGACGCCAAATGTATTGCGGTACTGGTAAAGGGTATCACGAATCCCCTGTTCAGCAATATGATCAAGATCATTGAGGAGGAGACGCAGCGGAGCCGGTATGCGCTGGTGCTTCGCCATGTAGAGGAGCAGGAGGATGAGATCGACGTAGCGCTTGAACTGGAGAAGGAGAAACGGCTCCGTGGCATCGTATTTCTGGGCGGTCTGTTTGAACACCCGGAGGAAAAGATCAGAAAGCTGAAAGTGCCGTTTATTTTCAGTACCATAGGAGTGAATATTTCGGATCAGTTCCATAAGGTGGAGTTTTCCAATATTGCAGTGGATGACAGGATGGAAAGCGCAAAAATAACGGAGTATCTGTTAGAACTCGGACATAGAAGGATTGCACTGATCACGGAGAAGAACGGGCCGATCGGGGGCTTACGCATGGAGGGCTACAGACAGGCTTTTGCACAGCGGGGAATTCCCGTGGAAGAGGATCTGATCTGCTATGTGCAGGAGGATATGGATCACTATTCTATGGAGAACGGCTATTTGACAACGAAGACACTTTTAGAGTCGGGACGAGAAGTGACGGCAATTTATGCGGTTTCAGATTTGTTGGCGATCGGTGCCTGCCGGGCAGTGTTGGAGGCAGGAAAGAGGATTCCTGAGGATATCTCGGTAGCCGGGTATGACGGCATCGAGATGGGCGAGTATTACAATCCCAAGCTCACCACCATCAAACAGCCCGTAGAAGAGATCGCAAAAAAGACAATACGCCTTCTTTTGGATGTGATCGCGGAACGGGAGGAGCCCCAGCAGATCGTGTTCCCGGCGGAGCTGGTGGTGCGGGAGTCCACCGGGCCGTGTTGATCTTAGAGAAATGTTCGTTTGCTAAGGTTAGAATTATGATAGGCAGGATCGTTTGTAACGTCTTGACTGAACCAGTCGAGAGGGAGAAACGCTTCTGCCGTTTCTTTGTTCGGGAATTCCACTTCTGCAATGATCAGAGGGGCAAAAGGCGGCTCAAAGATATCCAACTCCACAGATAGACTAATCTGGTCAACAGAAATTTTGGCTGATGACAACTGTGTCATATTGAAGTGCGGATTGAGGATCGGTATGACGTAGCGTTTTTTTGAGATCACATTTCCATCTGCCTTTTCCCGAAGATGATAGTAGGATTCCTCATTTAAGGGAAGATTGTACTCCTCTCTGGCGAGGAGTCCTTTCCCCTTGTAGGTCAGATAGAAGGTATCGTCCTCTCGGCGGATTCTGACAACCGGGTCAGTGTTGAGATAAGCCTGCTCGATGATATGGCAGGGGTAGGATTCCAGGTTTTCCGGTAGTTTTGAGATAGTGAATTTGCGTTCGATTTCCATAAGGGCTCCTTTTCTTGATTAATCTATTATTTATTATCTGATAAATTTAGAGGTTTTCCTGTACCAGATGAAAAAGCAAATCAGACTCAGACAGCAAATTCCGCCGCCAAACACAAATGCCAGTGACAGGTTCCGTTCGGACAGGGCACCGAAGATCAGGTTTGTCCCGATCGCAATGCAGTCTACAAACATCGCATTTATACTCAGAGCGGTGGCTCGATTTCCTGATTGTATCCGCTTGTTCTGTATCTCCGCCTGAAATGGTTGAAACAGACTGTTTGACAGCCGAAGAGCAAAAATCCCAATCACAGAGGGAACAGCAGACTGGCTAAAAGCCAGTATCATACAGGAAACAGCAGCCAAACCGCAAAACAGCAAAAGGGAAAAACGCATCCCGATTTTTCCTGTGACAGCAGACGAGTAAACGCCGCACAGACC
>CAZUZZ010000175.1:0-4402 GCA_964625055.1 uncultured Bacteroides sp.
CGAAGAGCGGCTGCAACTCGCCCATGATAAGAGGTCTCGCATACTTCTCGTATCCTTCCGTCAGGCCCTTGCCGTCCGCTGTGATCCACTCGTCAGGCACGTTTCTCTCCACATTCGCGATCGCGTGGATATCGTAAGCGCTGGTGCCGCACTGATAAGGATCGTCACCGTTTCTGTCAAGTGTGATCATCATGCCGGTCTTTCCCTCTTCCGCCGCCATCACTGCATCATGGCCAACCTGGAACGCCTCGTTGATATCTGTCAGGGATGCCAAATGAGTCGCTGCTCTCTGTAAGGTAGAGAACTCGATCGCACGAGTCTTAAGTCCTGTCTCTGCCGCGATCTTGTCAGCCAACATCACTGCCGTACCGGACATCTGCTTGTGACCGAATGCATCTACCGCTACCTCTCTGCCGATTTCGCAGACATATCTGCCGTCCGCTACCTTAACGCCCTCAGACACCGCGATCACCACGGAGGACTTCTTAGCTGCCAGCTCCTTCACATCCGCTACAAACTTATCAATATCAAACACTCTCTCAGGCAGATAGATCGCATCACAGCCCTCGCAGTCATCGCCCTTAGCCAACGCTGCCGCTGCTGTAAGCCAGCCTGCGTTACGTCCCATGATCTCTACGATACAGATGGTGGGCTTCTTCGCACCGAAGGAAGCGTTGTCGCGGATGATCTCCTTTAAGGAAGCCGCAATATACTTCGCTGCGGAACCGTAACCGGGACAGTGATCCGTTACCGGCAGGTCATTGTCGATAGTCTTGGGCACACCCATAAATCTCTGGGGCTTACCATGTGCCGCCGCATAATCGGACAGCATCTTTACTGTATCCATGGAGTCGTTACCGCCTGCATAGAACAGGCACTCAATGTCGTGCTTCTCCATGATCTCGAATACCTTCTCGTATACATCCTCATGTCCCTCGATCTGCGGCATCTTAAAACGGCAGGAGCCTAAGAATGCAGAGGGTGTTCTCTTTAAAAGCTCGATCCCTGTCTCGTCATCCAGATATTCTCCCAGATCGATCATTCTGTCTTCCAAAAATCCCTCGATACCGTGCACCATACCATAAATCTTCTTTACGCCCAGCTTCTTAGCAGCTGCGTACACACCCGCTACAGAAGAGTTGATAACGGCTGTGGGGCCGCCGGACTGACCAACAACAATGTTTCCTTTCATGTGACTGTCTCTCCTTTATCTTTTTATTTTTTATTTCTTCACTACATCTTAAGACTCGCAAACCCGCGCTATCGCGCTTCCTGTCCGCCTACGTCGGACGTTTGCTCGTTATTCGCGCAGAAAAAACAAATGCCGCTACGCGCCGCTTGTTTTTTCCATGCGCTTAATAGTATACCAAAAAATCCCACGCAAAACAAGTACAAGCATGGAAATGTTAAACAACATATTCAAAGAAATCGAAGTCCGCATAATGGCTGTGCCGCACCCTGTCGGCGCAGGTAATCCCCACCATCGTTCCGGTAAATTCGCCGTATTTACAGTACTCATCCGAAAACAGACTGGTGTCAAACTTCGGCCCGATCTTTTGGTACGTTTCGCCGTCCCCGCTCCATTCAAACCAGCATTCCCGTTCTCTGATATACAAGCGCAGCCAGACAAAATCCCCTTCTACCGGCGTGCGTTCCTCCAGCAATTCAGTTCGTACGCCGTTCTCCATCCGAATCACCAAAAGAGCGTCCTGCCCCAATGTCTCACTGCGATATCTGCGCAGATTGAGATAGTTCATGTTGTCGTAATATAAGATCAGCCCGGCGCTGTGCTGCGGCACCTGAGGATGAAATTCCATCTTTGTCGTGATCCGCGCATATACGCTTGTCAGCTTGCGGGCCAGAATACTGACCTTATTTAAAGAAGTTCTGGATTCCTGTCCCCGCAGACGCACAAATCCGGGACGGGCCTTCAAATCGGCAAACCGCTCCGGCAGAATGCGCGGCGCGTAATAATAATTTCCCAAAACCTCCCCGTCGAAATCATCAAAAGCGGGAGGCTCAGGCAATGGACAATCCGGAAGAGAAGGCTCCGGCACCTCTGTCTGCGCCAGATTTCCCCCGTCCGCCATACGAAGCCAGCCATCCTCCGTCCACATCATTTTCTGGATTGCCGTCTCTCTGCCAAGGGTACAGCGCAGCTCCGGCAGAAAGGGCCTGGCGCATAAGTGTACCAGATAAGTCTCTCCGTTTGGCAGATCCACATAGCTTCCGTGTCCGGATTTCTGCAAAACGGAATCCGGATTATAATACTGCGGCTTCAAGTAATCCGAATCATGCCGTTCGTAGGAATAACCGGGCGTACTGGTGACGATCGGATTGGCCGGATCCTTCACATAAGGCCCGTCCACGCGGGTGGAGCGCCCCATCGTGACACAGTGATTATACCCTGTGCCGCCCTCCGCGCACATCAGATAATAATGCCCGTCTCTCTTCGTTAAATGGGGAGCCTCAATACAGCCCCGATCCGTACCGCCCCACCAGATACGTTTCGGATATCCGATGATCTCCCGCCTTGCCGGATCATATTCCACCAGGCAGATCGCGCCCGGCTTCTCATAGTTTTCCCGGGTCTCCCAGTCCAGCGACACCACATACTTGCGCCCGTCATCATCGTGAAACAGCGACGCGTCAAATCCGGCGGAGTGGAGATAAACCGGCTCGCTCCATGGACCACGGATATCTTTTGCCGTGATCAGAAAATTGTCCACGTCAAAATATCTGGCGTTCATGGAATTCATCACACCGTAGACCACATAGAATAGGTCCTCCGCCTCACAGTAGGTCAGACAGGGTGCCCAGATGCCCTTCGCTGAGGGCAGTTTTTTCAGATCCACCTTCTCATCGTCTGTCAGAACGTGTGTGTAAATTTCCCAATGCTTTAAATCCCGGGAATGATAGACCGGGATCCCCGGCATCCACTCGAATGTGGATACGGCGAGATAAAAATCATCTCCCTTACGGCAGATACAGGGATCCGGGTTAAAACCTGGCAAAATCGGATTTTGTATCATACTTTCCTGTCTCCTTATTTCAAATGGCAGAGAATTTCGCAATCCCCTGTTTTTATTATATCATACTTTGTATTATTAATTTCAAAAGGCTATCCGATTGTATTTGCCTCCCAAATATGTTACACTCTTACCGAAAGTTAAATCCATCAGTACCAGACACAATCTGCATATTGTGAGAAAAACACGGGGTTTCCTATTATTATGAAGAAATACGTTCTCAGCTGCTGCTCGACGGCAGACCTTTCATCGGAGCACTTTATCAAGCGCGGCATTTCCTATGCCTGTTTTCACTATGAACTGAACGGACAGGAATACCTGGACGATCTGGGTAAGAGTATGTCCTTTGAACATTTTTATCAGGCTATGGCAAACGGCGCCGACACCAAGACCTCTCAGATTAATGTGGCAGAATTTACAGAATATTTTGAGCCCTTCCTGCAGGCCGGCAGAGATGTGCTGCACCTGTGTCTGTCTTCCGGCATCTCAGGTGTCATGAACTCCGCCATTGCGGCAAAAAAAGAGCTCGAAGAAAAATATCCCGAGCATAAAATCTATATCGTAGACTCTCTGGCTGCCTCTTCAGGCTTCGGCCTTCTCATGGACAAGCTGGCGGATCTGCGTGACGAGGGTATGTCCGTGGAAGATCTCTACCAGTGGGCCCGCGATAACCGGCTGCGCTTGAATCACTGGTTCTTTTCCACCGACCTGACCTTCTATGTCAAGGGCGGCCGCATTTCAAAAGCTTCCGGCATGATCGGCAATATGCTGAACATCTGCCCGCTCTTAAACGTAAATCATCTGGGACAGCTGATCCCGCGCTATAAGATCCGTACCAAGAAAAAGGTCATTCACACCATTGTAGACAAGATGGAGGAATGCATTGAGGAGGGACGCGACTACAACGGAAAATGCTATATCTCCCAGTCCGCCTGCTATGCGGACGCCCGGCTTGTAGCTGATCTGATCGAGGAGCGCTTCCCGCATCTGGACGGTCATGTCCTGATCAACAGCGTTGGCACCACTATCGGCGCTCACACCGGCCCTGGAACTGTAGCTGTGTTCTTCTGGGGAAAAGAAAGGGTCGACTAAACAGTCAGGCGCTCGATCGTTTAACGTATCAGATAGATAAAATATCCCGCGTAACACACCAGCATGACCGCGCCGCCCGCGCGCCCGAGTCTCTTCTTTCTGACTACAAGCACCCACAACAATATAGCTGTCGCGATACACACGATACTGTCCACAAAGAAATTAGCCGCGTACGCTACCGGTGTGATCAACGCCGAAGTGCCCACCACAAACAGGATATTAAAGATGTTACTGCCCACGATGTTGCCCACCGCAATATCCGCCTTGCCCTTGATCGCCGC
>CAZUZZ010000176.1:0-4368 GCA_964625055.1 uncultured Bacteroides sp.
TTCTCTCCAATGTATTCGGTGCGGAAGGTATGGGCATCTACCAGCTCATCTCCCCCGTACTGGCCCTCTCCTTTTCTCTCACGGTTTCGGGCATCCAGACCGCCATCTCCAAATATGTGGCAAGCGAGACGAGCACCCACGACTACAGGAACTCCTTTCGCACCCTCTGGGCAGGCTTCCTTCTTGCTATGCTCCTCTCCGCAGCCTGTGCATCCGCGATCTATCTGTACGCAGATCAAATCGCCGTAACCTTTCTGCTGGAAGAGCGCACGGCACCGCTGCTTCGTATCATTGCGCTTTCCATTCCGATGGCAACGGTACATTCCTGCATCAACGGCTATTTTTACGGCATACGAAAAACCACTATCCCCGCCTTCTCCCAGCTGGCGGAACAGGTCTGCCGCGTGGGAAGCGTCTACCTGATTCATTTTATCTGCTTAAGGCACGGCCTTACCCCTACGATCAGCTTCGCCGTGGTGGGGCTTGTGATCGGCGAGAGCGCTTCCATGATCGTCTCTGTGGTGGCGATTCTGGTGCGCGCGCACCATGTATTTCCCGCCGGTACATACAGACAGGCAGCGCAGATCCCTCCTGCCCTCTCGACCATATGCACCATCTATCGCCGCATTATGGGCAGGCTTTTACAGCTGGCCGTACCCCTGTCCGCCAACCGCCTGATCCTCAATTTATTACAGAGCGTGGAAGCGATCTATATCCCCAACCGCCTGATGGCATACGGGCTGAACAATGCTGACGCGCTGAGCGTGTACGGCGTACTGACCGGTATGAGCCTGCCGCTCATCCTGTTTCCCTCCGCCGTCACCAACTCCATCTCCGTACTGCTTTTACCTGTTGTCTCCGAAGCGGACGCAAGCGGCAATCAGGCTGCGGTCAAACGCGCCATTCTGACCTCCATACGCTGCTGTCTGCTTCTGGGCTTTTTCTGCACCGCCATGTTTCTCCTTTTCGGGAGACTGGCCGGTCGTCTGCTCTACGGCTCGGAGCTTGCGGGAAGCTTTATTTTAACACTCAGCTTCCTCTGCCCCTTCATGTACATCGCCAGTATGCTGAACAGCATACTGAACGGGCTCGGCAAAACCATCCAAACTTTTCTGTTCAGTGTGGTAAGCCTCCTGCTGCGCCTGCTGTTCGTCTTTTTCGCCATCCCCCGCTTCGGTATACAGGGGTATCTCTGGGGCATACTTTTAAGCCAGATGCTGCAGACGCTGCTCTGCACCGTGTCCGCACTTTATATCTCTCGAAAAGCGCATAACACTTGCCATTCTTAACTCAATATACTATAATATATGTGTTTTTGCCAGAAAATTCTATGTTTACAGAGGAGTAAAAGATATGTTTCACTATGTAGCAAAATTACCGACACCTGATGAGATCCGCGAACAGTTTCCGCTGCCGGCGCATCTTACACAGATCAAAAAAGAGCGCGACGCCGAGATTCGGGATGTCATCACCGGTAAAAGCAATAAATTTATTGTCATCATCGGCCCCTGTTCCGCAGACAACGAGGATGCAGTTTGTGATTATGTAAACCGACTTGCGCGTGTCAACGAGAAAGTGAAGGACAAGCTGATCCTGATTCCCCGCATTTATACCAACAAACCCCGCACTACCGGCGAGGGGTATAAAGGAATCGTGAGCCAGCCCGATCCGGAGAAAAAGCCCGACTTTACAAGCGGTCTGATCGCCATGCGCAAAATGCACATCCGCGCCATTGAAGAATCCGAGTTGACCGCCGCAGACGAAATGCTCTACCCCGACAACTGGGGCTATGTGGAGGACATTCTCTCCTATGTGGCCATCGGCGCACGCTCCGTGGAAGATCAGCAGCACCGCATGACCGTCAGTGGTTTCGACGTGCCTGCCGGTATGAAAAATCCTACCAGCGGCACCCTTTCCGTTATGCTGAACTCTATTTATGCAGCACAGCACCCCCACGATTTCACCTACAGAGGTTTTGAGGTCAGCACCGGGGGCAATCCTCTGGCCCACGCCGTGCTCAGAGGCTCTGTCAACAAACACGGCAGAAGTCTTCCAAACTACCATTACGAGGATTTAAACACCCTCTTTACCCTGTATCAGGATTACGATCTGGTAAATCCTGCCTGTGTCATTGATGCGAACCATAACAACTCCAATAAACAGTTCGAGCAGCAGATCCGTATTGTCAAGGAAGTCATGCACAGCCGGAAGTTAAACAGCGACCTTCACAACATGGTCAAGGGCGTTATGATAGAGAGCTACATCGAGGAGGGCTGTCAGAAGATCGGCGAGGGCGTCTACGGCAAGTCCATCACCGATCCCTGCCTGGGATGGGAGGCTTCCGAGAAGCTGATTTACGATATTGCGGAGTATGAATAAGGGAGAGCGCCGGCTCTCCCTTTTATATAGTATCAGAGTTGATATAAGATTTTTCACCCCTGTTTCACAATACGGTAGTAGGTCTTTGCCGTGACCAGATAGCTTGTGCCGTACACCGCCGCAAACAATAAGGAAACACCGATGCTGCTTCCCACAATTATCTGCATATCATACAGCGACAGCACCGCAAAAAGACCCTTCACCATGAACATACCGGCTACCATGTGCATAAGTGCACCAAACAGCGGCAGTCCGAAAACCATAAAGATCTGCCGGTGCACCGTGTCGTGTATTTCCTCATCGCTCATACCTACCTTCTGCATGATCGTAAAATTATCCCTGTCCTCATACCCCTCCGTAATCTGCTTATAGTACATGATCAATATGAGGCACATAAAAAAGATTAAAGCGAACAGAATTCCCACAAACAGAAGCGCACCATACATGACTCTACCATTCTCTCTGCGCTCCATACCGTTTTGCACGCTGTTAAACCCCGGCAGACCCTGTCCCCATTCTCCAAGTTCCTCTAAAAACGCCTGTTTTTGTTTGTCCTCCCCGCTTAGCAAAATCTTAACATTCAGCTTTTCCACATCTCTGATATAGCCATCTATATCTTCTATGCCGTTCGCTCTACACCATGTATCAACGCACCGCTCCCACACCTTGCGGTCCTTCACTACCATCACAAAGACAGCGTTAAACCCGTTAACCTTCGCCTTTGGATATGGAAAGAAATCGGCAGGCTCCTCCTGCACCAGAAATTCCATGTCCATAAAATTGACAGTATCATAGCCGAAATCCATGCCGCTGCAATAAATCAACGCCTCCTCTTCCGAAAGATTGACCTCCCGGTTTTCCACAAGGTTATAATCCTCCTGTGTCATAAGATAGAGCGCATAATCGTCATAGTCACTGCCGCCCCCATTTCGTACATCGAATTGGTTTCCCGCCCGATGAATGGGCAGATCGATCTTGTGGTAAATATCCACCCGCTCTGCTTCAAGACCATATTTGGGGGTAAGCTCAGCCGTCTTTTCTTCTATTTCACGCGCCGTCACGCTTTCGGCATCATAGTAAAACATCATATCGTAGGGATATTCAAAATGCACACTCCCGTCCAGCCCGATCGCAAGGGACACCGTACAGATCAGCGTGATCAGCGTCATTGTGGAAAAAATGCAGATATTTGACAGACTCGCCGCACTCTTTTTCATGCGATAAAGCATCCCCGAAACAGTGATGAAATTCTTCGGGCTGTAATAAAGCCCCTTTCTTGTCTTCATCCACTTTAATAAGGCAACACTTCCCGAAGTAAACAGAAGATATGTTCCGACGATCACCAGAAAAACCGCGCCAAAAAACGCAAGAAAAATCATCGAATCCACCTGCGAGGTAATCGAAATCCAGTAGCCGCCAGCAAGCGTGACCGCGCCGATCGTCGCATAAACCCACAAAAATTTCGGTTCCCTCTCTCCCTTCCTGCCGCTGCTCATGAGTTCCACCGGCTGCGCTCTTCCTACCTGCCAGAGACCGCCGCCGCAGTTAACGGCAAAAACGACACCGAAGTAACGCATCGTGTCGGTAAAAGCGGAAAGCTCAAAAGCAAATGGTACATCCGCAGACAATCTGCAAATACGCAGCAGCAATAAAAACATGAGCTTAGACAAAACCAGACCAAGGATGACTCCTCCGAATACCGCCCCCATATAGAGCAGAATTGATTCGCAAAACATCATGACACCGATATGTCGTTTTTCCAGGCCAAGCATATGATAAAGCCCAAACTCCCGTGTTCTCCGTTTCACAAGAAAGCTGTTCGCATAGATTAAAAAGAACAGCAATATAATCGAAAGCAGTTCCTTTCCCAGACACAACATGATCCATGCATAACTGCTTCTGGGCAGCAGCGCGACAATATCGTTTTCCAGAATCGAAGAAAATACAAAATAGACAAACACTGAGAAGATACCTGCCGCCAGATAAGGA
>CAZUZZ010000177.1:0-4347 GCA_964625055.1 uncultured Bacteroides sp.
GTCCGCCCGATAGCAGATCTCCTGGGCAATGACGGGAGAAAGACCGGTATAAGTAGTGTAGAGCGCCTTGAAGAGTGGCATGGGCTTTTCCTGCATCTGCGTTCTGAAGTTTACATAACTATAATCCGCGTGATCCGCTAAGGATAAAGGATTCTGTTTATCCTGTGTCTGCGGGATAAAGTAGGGGCGGCCTGGCAGCACCTCTCTGACAGAGCTGACCATAGCAGAGACGTGCTTGATGCTGTCTATGATCTGCTCTTTATCATCGCAGAAGATGATGTTGCTGTGCTTGCCCATGATCTCCACGATCAGTTTCTTCTGACACAGATCTCCCAATTCGTTCAGGTGTTCCAGATCGATATGAATGATACGCTCCAGACCCGGCTGGGAGATGGCGGTGATGCGGGCGTTCTGCAGATGCTTGCGCAAGAGCATACAAAAGCCTGGCGCGGTCATGGGACTTTGCCTGTTTTTCTCCGTCAGATAGACCAGCGGGAGAGAGGCGTCTGCGGATAACAGCAGGCGGTACTGACCGCCGTTATTCTTTATAGTGAGAAGAAGCGCATCGTTTTCCGGCTGGGCGATCTTGTAGATACGTCCGCCTAAGAGCGTCTCCTGTAATTCTTTTGTGATACTTGCAATGGTGATGCCGTCAAAAGCCATAGTGTGTTCCGTCCTTTTTTGTTTTGGTGAATATTATACCACAACAAATGTCACAACGTAAAATATTGAAGAAGGAATTGTCCGATCGGGCGTGCTTATACCGGTCTGATAGCTTCTTGACTATTAAACCTCTTTCCACTATAATAAAAACTGTATGCGTGGGTCTTTTTGTTATATAGAAAGATTGCGACAGCGCAGAACCTCGAAGGAGAATGCGGGGCATTCTCTGAATCGAGCGCGCGGGCGTTCGATTTCCTACAAAAGGAGAAAGAAGAGTACGAATATGATCAAGAGCATGACCGGGTTCGGTAGATGTGAGGTGACGGAGGGGGCACGGAAGATCTCTGTGGAGATGAAATCCGTCAATCACAGATATCTGGATGTCAACATCAAGATGCCGAAGAAATTGAACTTTTTTGAGACCGCGATCCGAAACGAACTCAAGAACTATATGCAGAGGGGAAAGGTGGATATTTTTATCTCCTATGAGGACATGACGGAAACGAATGTCTGCGTAAAGTACAACAGGGATCTGGCGGCGGAGTATATGAAGTATCTCTGGCAGATGTCGGAGGATTTTTCGCTGGATAATGATGTCCGCGTGTCTACGCTGTCACGCTATCCGGAGGTGCTGACCATGGAGGAGCAGTCCGTTGACGAGGAGGAGCTCTGGTACCTTTTGGAGAAGGCTCTGCAGGGGGCGGCGGAATCCTTTGTGGAGACCAGAGTGAAAGAGGGAGAAAACATTCGGGATGATCTGCTGGCAAAGCTGAACGCCATGCTGGCCAGTGTGGAGTTTATCGAACACCGTTCTCCTCAGATCATTGCGGAATATAAGCAGAAGCTTAGGGATAAAGTGAGAGAGCTTTTGGAGGATGCCCAGATCGATGAGGCGAGACTGCTGACAGAGGTGACTATTTTTGCGGACAAGGTCTGTGTGGACGAGGAACTGGTGCGCCTAAAGAGTCATATCTCCGCCACAAAGGGGAGCATTCAGGAGGGCGGCAGTATCGGGCGCAAGCTTGACTTCCTGGCACAGGAGATGAACCGTGAGGCCAACACCATTCTCTCTAAGACGACAGACCTGGAGATATCCAACCGGGCTATCGAATTAAAGACCGAGATCGAAAAGGTCAGGGAACAGATACAGAATATCGAGTAAGGATGATTTTATGGGAAGACTGATTCATATAGGCTTTGGCAACGTGGTAAACACGGGAAAGATCATTGCCATCGTGAGCCCCGACTCGGCGCCGGTCAAACGCATGGTGCAGAGGGCAAAGGAAATGGGAACGGCCATTGACGCCACCCAGGGGCGCAAGACGAAGGCAGTGCTGGTGATGGAAAACAGTCAGATCGTATTATCAGCGCTTCTGCCGGAGACCATATCGGGCAGGGCGCAGACAGAGGATGGACAGACGGATGAAGAATAAGGGAATATTGATCGTCGTTTCCGGTTTTTCGGGGGCGGGAAAGGGTACCTTAATGAAGCGGCTGGTGGAGGAGTACGACGGCTACGCGCTGTCGATCTCGGCGACTACCCGTGCGCCGCGGCCCGGTGAGGAGAATGGCAGAGAGTATTTCTTTTTGTCAGAGGAGGAATTTGAAAAAAGGATCGCGGACAAGGCGTTGATCGAGTATGCGACCTACTGTGGCAACTATTACGGAACACCGCGGGATTATGTGGAGAAGCAGCTGGCCATGGGGCATGATGTGATTCTGGAAATTGAGATTCAGGGAGCGCATAAGATAAAAGAGCAGTATCCGGATGCCCTGCTGCTTTTTGTGATGCCGCCCAGCGCGGAAGAGCTGCACCGCAGACTTTCCGGCAGAGGGACAGAGACAAAAGAGGTCATCGATCAGAGAATGCGACGCGCAGTACAGGAGGCGGAAGGGATCGAGGACTATGAATATATTGTGGTAAATGATGATTTGGAAACCTGCGTACAGACGCTTCATGGAATCGTTACCGCCGCACATCATGTGCCGGAGCGCAATGAGGCGTTTATCGAAAAAATGAGACGGGAATTGAGAGGAGAATGAATATGTTACATCCATCTTATGCAGAATTGATCAATGTGGTAAACAGCGATGTGGAAAACGGGGAAGATCCGGTGGTGAACAGCAGATATTCCATCGTTATGGCCACATCCAAGCGGGCAAGACAGATCATTGCCGGTGATGACGAGCTGGTGGACGGTAAAGGCAAAAAGCCCCTGTCCGTGGCTGTGGAGGAATTAAATCAGGGCAAGATCAAGATCCTGACCGAGGAGAATACCGAGGAGGCGGAAGAGGCTGTAGCAGAGGAGTAAGCACAGACATTTTATTATGAAGAAAAAGGTCATGTTTGTATCCCTTGGATGCGATAAAAATCTGGTGGACTCCGAGAAAATGCTCGGTATGCTGGGACAGAGCGGCTGCACATTTACTGACGACGAAACAGAGGCGGACATCGTGGTGGTCAATACCTGCTGCTTCATCGGGGACGCCAAGGAGGAGAGCGTCAACACGATCCTGGAGATGGCGGAACTGAAGAAGAGCGGGGACATAGAGGTTCTCATTGTGGCGGGCTGTCTGGCACAGCGTTATCAGGAGGAGATCCGAAAGGAGATCGAAGAAGTGGATGCCGTCATCGGTACGACTGCCATTGATGAACTTTTGGAAACCCTGGATGAGGTCTATGCAGGAAAGGGCAAGGACCGCTATCAGAGCCTTGACAGGATCCCGCTCACAGACGGGAAGCGTGTGGTTACCACGGGCGGGCATTATGCTTATCTGAAGATCGCGGAAGGATGCGACAAGCACTGCACCTACTGTATCATTCCCAAGGTGCGGGGCGCTTATCGGAGCGTTCCCATGGAGAGTCTTCTGCGGGAGGCAGAGACGCTGGCGGGACAGGGTGTGAAGGAACTGATCCTGGTGGCGCAGGAGACTACGATCTATGGAGAAGATCTCTATGGACATAAGGCACTGCCGGAGCTTTTGCGCGGCCTGTGCCGGATCGAGGGGATCATGTGGATCAGGTTGTTATATTGTTATCCGGAGGAGATAGATGATGGCCTGATACAGGTGATGCGGGAAGAAGAAAAGATATGTCACTATCTGGATATACCGATCCAACACGCTGCAGATTCTGTTTTACGGCGTATGGGAAGACGGACGGACAGAGAAGAACTGACTGATATAGTCAATAAACTGCGCCGGGAAATACCGGATATTTGTCTGCGAACGACTTTGATCGCGGGATTCCCGGGAGAGACAAAAGAGGATCACGAGGCGCTTTTAGAGTTTGTGGAGGAGATGTCCTTTGACAGGCTGGGGGTCTTCTCCTATTCGCAGGAGGAGGATACGCCGGCGGCGGATATGCCGGGGCAGATTCCCGAGGAGGAGAAAGAACTGCGCCGGGATGAATTGATGGCGCTGCAGCAGGAAATCGCATTTTCCATGGCGGCGGATATGGCGGGAAGATCGGTGACCGCCATGATCGAAGGAAAGCTTACGGAGGAGGATGTCTATGTGGGGAGAACCTACAAGGACGCGCCGGGTGTGGATGGCTTTGTGTTTGTACATACCAACAGAGAACTGATGAGCGGTGATTTTGTACGGGTGAAGATCACAGGCTCGAATGAATATGATCTGATAGGAGAGTTGGAAGATGAATCTGCCGAATAAATTAACGGTGTT
>CAZUZZ010000178.1:0-4342 GCA_964625055.1 uncultured Bacteroides sp.
CTCACGCCCCTTTTCCTGCGCTGATCATACCACAATCTTTTTGAAAAAGATGGCATAAGCCGCGGTGAATCACGGACGCTGTTATTTTTCCGCAAAAAAAAGTCGTCATGCTTTCACACAACGACTTTCTTTCTGCTATGAAAAATTCTATTTGTTTAAAGGAACTGATAAATGGTCTCTGACTCGTAATCTTTGCCCGGTCCAAACACCGCCTGTTCAAAATTGGGATGATGGATGCTGTCAGGGAAATAATGCGTTTCCAGACAAAAGCCTGTACGAGGTCCATAGGAAGCACCGTCTTTTCCGCTCTGCTCGGCAATGCAGTTCCCTGCATAAAACTGTATACCAGGCAGATTTGTAAACACTTTCATTCTGCGGCCGCTCTTCGGATCCTCTGCTTCTGCCACCTCACGCATACTGCCATCCACTCCGTCAAGTGCAAAGTTGTGGTCGTATCCCTGCACCAGCTTCAGCTGCTCACAGTCCGCACCAATCTCCTTCCCGATCTGCTTCTTCTTCGTAAAGTCCAGAGGGGTACCCGCTACCGGTCTGATCTCTCCGGTAGGAATCGCGCCCGGCAATACGGGCGTAAAATTGCTTGCATTCAACCGGAGCATATGTCCCTCAATACTGCCGGACTTATGCCCCGCCAGATTAAAGTAAGTATGATTCGTGAGATTGATCAGAGTATCCGTGTCTGAAGACGCCCAATAGCTGAGTTTTAACGCATTGTCATCCATGAGAGTATAGGTCATTCTGACCTTCTTGTTTCCCGGAAATCCCAGATCACCATCCTTGCCTTCAATCGCAAAGGTAAGGCTGTTTTCGCCCTCCTCTGTTTTCCACGCACGCTTCTGATATCCGTTATCCATATCGCTGTGCAGATTGTTCTCTCCGTCATTGACCGCCAGATGATATTCTTTTCCGTTCAACTCAAAAGCAGCCCCACCGATGCGGTTCGCATTCGGCCCTATGGTCACACTAAAAAAGCTAGGATTCTCAAAATACTCTTCAAGCGTATCAAATCCGAGAACCACATCATCAATCTTTCCATCCTTGTCCGGCACCAGAAGATTCACTATACCTGCACCGTAATTTGTGAGTTTCACCTCCATACCGTTTTTATTCTTTAACGTATACAGATAAACCTCCTCGCCCGTTTTCGTCGTTCCAAACTTCTCTTTTACTACACCCATTCTTTACATCCTCCTTTTATAGTTCCACTCTGCCTTCCAATGCCCGCAGAAGCGTCACCTCATCAATATACTCCAGATCTCCCCCTACCGGTACGCCGCTTGCGATTCGTGTCACCTTGATCCCCGTAGGCTTGATCAGCTTACTGATATACATTGCCGTCGTCTCGCCCTCCAGACTGGAGTTCGTCGCAATGATCACCTCGGTGATATCTCCCTCCAAGCGTTTCATCAGTTCCTTTAGCCGGATATCTCCCGGCCCGATTCCTAACATAGGAGAGATCGCGCCGTGTAATACATGATAAACGCCCGTGTATTTCCCCGTCTTTTCATAGGCCGCCAGATCCCGTGCATTTTCCACCACCATGATCACACTGTGATCCCTGTTCAGATTACTGCAGACCGGACACACATCCTTGTCCGTAAGTGTACAGCACTCCTTGCAGTACCTGACATTTTCCTTTGCCTCCACGATGGTTTTTGCAAGCCGCTCCACTCTCGCCGTAGGCATATTGATCAGGTGAAACGCCAGCCGCTGCGCTGATTTGCTCCCTATACCGGGCAGTCCAGCCAACTCCTCTATTAGTTTGTTAATATGTCCGCTGTAAAGTTCCATCAGAAGGGCAGACCTCCGCCTAACCCTAAGCCTCCCGTCATTTTATTCATCGCTTCGGAATTAGCCTCCTCCGCCATACGCAAAGCCTCGTTGGCGGCTGCCATCACCAGATCCTCCAGCATCTCAATGTCCTCGGGATCCACCACTTCCTCTGACAGCTTCACCTTAGTCACTTCTCTTTTTCCCGTTACGGTCACTTCCACCGCGCCGCCTCCGGCCTTAGCCGTAAACTCCTTTGTCTCAAGCTCTTTCTGGCTTTCCTCCATCTGACGCTGCATCCGCTGTGCCTGCTTCATCAGATTACTCATATTGCCGGGCATACCGCCCGGAAATCCGCCTCGTTTTGCCATGATTCTTCTCCTTTATTCTTCCTCGATCTCCATATGGATCAGCTGCGACAGATCCACATAATTTTGCTCAAAAGCATCCCTGCTCGTTATGGTCTGTATCGTCACGGCGATCTCTTTGCCCACCGCCTCGGAGAGCATCTGCTCCAGCAGTTCTTTATGTCCTTCCTGCTTCAAAAAATAATCCGAGGCCAAACCATCCTCCACCACGATCAGCAGCTTGTTATCTCCTCCCAGGCTCAGCCTCGCTTCCTTCAGATACTGCTTCATGGGCATAGCCGCTGTTGCCACAATATCCTGCCAGCGTTCTACAGCCTCCTGCACATCCTCCGGAATCGCCTTGGGCAAAGGCGGCCTCTCCTTGACCGGTACGGGCACGGGAACCGTCTCTCCCACTGCTGCCGTGGTCACAATACCATTTTCTAACTGCTCCTCGATCACTCTGACTCGTTCCACTACAGAACCGTAATCCTGTTCCATATCCGGTTTACATAACTTTATCAGGGCAATCTCCACAGAGATTCTCTTTTGCGTTGCGTATTTAATCTGTCCCGACAATTCTGAGAAGATACGGATGTAGCGCATGAGCGTTTCCACCTCCAGCATCCCGGCTTCCTCCTTCAACCGTACCAGGTTGTCAGAGGAAACATCTATGATATCCTCAATATCATCGGAAGATTTTAATAAGAGCAGATTTCTGAGATACCAGGTGAAATCTGTCACAAACTGCGTTAATTCCCGGCCCTGCATAACGATCTCCTCCAGAAGACCGATACACCCCGTCACATCCTGCTGCAAAACATGGCGCAGAAGCCTGCTGAACACCTCTGTGTCCACCGCCCCCAGCACATCCAGCGCCTTGTCGTAGGTCAATTCCTGCCCAAAGTGAAAGGCAATACACTGATCCAAAAGGCTTAACGCATCACGCATGGAACCGTCGGCAGTCTTCGCTACATAGCGAAGCGCCTTCTCTTCCACCTGCACCTGTTCCTGTTCCATCAGCTCACGCAGACGCTCCACAATCGTCTCAATGGTGATCCTGCGGAAATCGTAACGCTGACAGCGGGAAAGGATCGTGATGGGAATCTTATGCACTTCCGTGGTCGCCAAAATAAAGATCACATAGGAAGGCGGCTCCTCCAGCGTCTTTAAGAGTGCATTAAAGGCACCGATGGAGAGCATATGCACCTCGTCGATGATATAGACCTTAAATCTGCCCTCCGCCGGTGAATAGGATACCTCCTCCACGATCTCACGGATATTGTCCACGCCGTTATTGGACGCGGCATCGATCTCAATCACATTCATGCTGGCGCCTGCCGCAATGGACTTACAGCTCGCACATTCCCCACAGGGGCTTCCCTCCACGGGATGCTCGCAGTTCACCGCCCGCGCAAAGATCTTTGCAATCGAAGTCTTACCCGTACCTCTCGTTCCACAGAAGAGATAGGCGTGCCCGATACGATCCGCCTTTATCTGATTTTGCAATGTAGTAACGATATGTTCCTGCCCCTTTACCTCCTCAAAACGGCTGGGCCGAAACTTACGGTATAACGCTGTATAAGACATATACTAATCTCCGAAGCTGATACCCACCATCTTCGCCTCCTGTACGATGGTCGCGTCGGGTGATACCATTTTCAGCTTCCCGGCTACCTCCTCAAGCGGCACCTTCACCACTTCTCTGTTCTTATAGCCTACCATAAAGCCGTACTCACCCTTCAGGATCAGCTTGCCTGCCTCCGCGCCCAGTCTGGTCGCAAACACTCTGTCATAAGGACAGGGGCTGCCGCCGCGCTGTGTGTGCCCCGGAACCGTGACACGCACATCCATTCCTGTCTTCTGCATGATCTTATCTGCAATTTCATAAGAAACAGAAGGATAAGTATAATTCTTCATCTTCTCTTTGTACTCTTTCTTGGAAAGCTTCGCGTCCTCTTTGGAGATCGCGCCCTCCGCCACCGCCATAATGGTGAACCTGGAACCTCTCTCTGCGCGGGCCTTGATCGCCTTAACGACACTGTCAATATCATAAGGAATCTCAGGGATCAGAATAATATCCGCGCCACCCGCCATTCCTGCATTTAAGGTAAGCCAGCCTACCTTGTGGCCCATAACTTCCACGATAAAAATACGGCCATGGGAAGAAGCTGTGGTATGAATACAGTCGATACAATCTGTAGCGA
>CAZUZZ010000179.1:0-4336 GCA_964625055.1 uncultured Bacteroides sp.
CCACATCGCGGATGACTCCCTTCGCCGCCATCGTACCGAAGGTGACGATCTGCACCACCTTGTCCGCGCCATATTTTCGACCCACATAGTCAATAACCTCCTGCCTTCTCTCAAAACAGAAGTCCACATCGATATCCGGCATGGAAACACGTTCCGGATTCAGGAAACGCTCAAAAAGCAGGCTGTATTTGATGGGGTCGATATTCGTTATCTTCAGACAGTAGGACACGATACTGCCCGCTGCCGAGCCACGTCCCGGCCCCACAGCAATGCCGTTTTCCCGGCAAAAATTGATATAATCCCACACGATCAGGAAATAGTCCACAAAACCCATGCTCTTGATGGTGTCAAGCTCATACTGCAGACGCTCCTGCAGGGTACCGTCATCCTCGGGATAGCGTTCCTTCATGCCATCCTGGCAGAGCTTGTTCAGATAGCTCCAGGAATCATAGCCCTCCGGCGCTTCATAGTGAGGCACCTTGTAATGGCCGAACTCTATCTCCACATGGCATCTGTCGGCGATCCGCTGTGTGTTTTCCACCGCTTCCCATGCGTAAGGAAACAGCCCCTTCATCTCCTCTTCGCTCTTCACATAATACTGCCCGCCCTCGTAGCGCATACGGTCCTCGTCCGCCAGCTTTTTCCCGGTCTGCAGACAGAGCAGAAGGTCATGTGGCTGAGCATCCTCCGCATAGGTGTAATGCACGTCGTTAGTCGCAACCAGGGGAATATCCAACTCCTTACTCATGCGAAGCAGGGCGGAATTGACCGTCTGCTGTGCCGGGATCCCGTGATCCTGCAGCTCCAGAAAATAATTGTCCTTCCCGAAGATCTCCTGGTATTTTAACGCCACCTTTTTCGCTTCATCAGGCAGGCCTTTCTGAATATATCGGGGCACCTCCCCCGCCAGACAGGCTGAGAGCGCGATCAGCCCCTCATGGTACTCCTCCAGCAGTTCCATATCCACACGGGGTCTGTAGTAATAGCCCTCCGTAAAGCCTTTGCTGACGATCTTCGTAAGATTGGCATATCCCACATTGTTTTCCGCCAAAAGCACCAGATGATAATAGCGGTCCTCACCGCCCGTCAGTTCTCTGTCAAAGCGGGAGTGAGGCGCCACATAGACCTCACAGCCGATGATCGGATTGATCCCCGCCTCTTTCGCCGCCTTATAAAAATCGACAGCGCCGTACATCACGCCGTGATCTGTGATGGCGGCGCTGTCCATTCCCAGCTCCTTCACATATTTCACATATTCTTTGATCTTATTGGAACCGTCCAGGAGACTGAACTCTGTATGGACGTGTAGATGTGCAAATGCCATGTATGATTCTCCGTTTCTTATGCTGATTTTAAAAAGGTGACTGTTACTCTTCTGTCATCTCTTGCTCAACTGCCGGCTGGATATAAGAATTTGATGCAATTTCATTAATAAAGCCGTAGCTTGATTGATACTCCTTCGGGCTTCGCAGAACAAATCTGATACCATGCCATCTCCAACACACAGCGCTGCCGCCATCTTCTAAACCAAACGATTCAATGCCTGTCATAGAGTCATCATCCCCGGCTGCATATAGCGTCGTCCCTTCCCACCACTCATCACTCTTAACAAAACCCATTTCCTCTAATGACGTTGTTCCTTTGGCAGCCTGCAGATAATATGTTGTTCCCATATATTGAAAACATACCTGCCCAATCGCTTCCCCGATAATGCTATATTCAAACCCATATGCGCCGAATACCGCTTCCGGCATACTGATATCAATTCCCAGTTCCTCATAAACGGCATCTGCATTCTCTACTGCTCTTCCTTCTACCACTGCCGTTTCCTTTTTCATTCCCAGACAAACACACAGGACAAACACCAAAACAACGGCAGCAATAATAACAGCAAACACAAGCTTCTTTTTCATATATGATTCTCCGCTTCTTCTAATACACGGTAAGAACTGCCACGCAATTCTTTAGACGCAGACTGCTGAGTTTGTTTTCATTATATCATATCTCAGATACCATTATCGTGAAAATAATTGTCGCAGGATGCTGATCCTGCGACAATTATACCGTATTTTATCAAAAAAGGATATGCCTTTCGGCATATCCTTTCTCTGTGAAAAGCATCTTATAAATATTTCTTCAGCGCATCCACCTTGTCAAGCTTCTCCCAAGGCAGATCCAGATCATTACGGCCGAAGTGTCCGTATGCCGCTGTCTGCTTGTAGATCGGGCGGCGCAGATCCAGCATCTTGATGATGCCCGCGGGTCTTAAGTCAAAGTTTTCACGCACGATCTCCACCAGCTTCTCGTCTGCCACCTTACCGGTGCCGAAGGTATCTACCATGATGGAGGTGGGCTGTGCTACGCCGATCGCATAGGAAAGCTGAATCTCACACTTATCAGCAAGACCGGCCGCCACGATGTTCTTCGCCACATAACGTGCCGCGTAAGCCGCGGAACGGTCCACCTTGGTGCAGTCCTTTCCGGAGAAAGCGCCGCCGCCGTGACGTGCATAGCCGCCGTATGTATCCACGATGATCTTACGGCCTGTCAGACCGGCATCGCCGTGAGGGCCGCCGATCACGAAACGTCCCGTAGGATTGATAAAGAACTTGGTCTGATCGTCCACCAGCTCCTTCGGAAGGATCGGATCAAACACATATTTCTTGATATCCTCGTGAATCTGCTCCTGTGTCACATCGTCGTCATGCTGGGTAGATAAGACCACTGCCTCCAGACGTACCGGCTTTCCGTTCTCATCATACTCTACAGACACCTGGCTCTTGCCGTCGGGTCTTAAGTATTTGAGGGTGCCGTCCTTACGAACCTTGGTAAGCTGTAATGCCAGCTTATGCGCCAGATCGATGGGGTAGGGCATATACTCCTCCGTCTCGTTGGTGGCATAGCCGAACATCATACCCTGATCGCCTGCTCCTGTATCCAGATCGTCCTTCTGCTCACCCTTCTTTGCCTCCAGAGCCTTGTCCACACCCATAGCGATGTCAGCAGACTGCTCATCAATAGCTACAAACACGGCACAGGTATTGCCGTCAAATCCGTACTCGGACTTGGTGTAACCAATCTCCTTCACAGTATCGCGCACGATCTTCTGCATATCTACATATGCGTTTGTGGTGATCTCACCGGTCACCAGCACAAATCCGGTACATACCGCCGTCTCACAGGCCACACGGCTCATGGGATCCTTTTCCATGCAAGCGTCCAGGATCGCATCGGAAATGGCATCGCAGACTTTGTCAGGATGTCCCTCTGTAACAGATTCGGAAGTAAATAATCTCTTCTCCATTTTTCTTTTCCTTTCTTCTTTTATGTGTTTTTTATACTTACGCGAATAAGCAGACTCGAGATGCTCCGCATCTCTCGTTCGCGTTGCTCGTCATAAGCCGTCATAGACCGTCCTGCATGCAAGCCTGCGTCCTATCTCTTCCGTCTTCTGACTCTGCTTATTCGCGAAAAAAGTCCCCTTATCTCTTACGAAATAAGCGGACCGACATACAAGCATCAAATCCTCTTATTGTTCGATCTATTTTTCGCTCAGGTTGGCACCTTCCTTGTCAGGGGTTGCCGTGGCTTCATCGATCCTATGTATCTCCACCACTCTGAATAAGAGAAAGATATCACAATATGAAATTTTACTCACATTTCTTATCTGTACATAAACATACACCTATAGCAGGTGTATGTCAACTGTTATCATCCAACTTTCAGTTTAAATTTCTGGAGATCCCGTTCTGTGGTCACCAGATCGATCTGAGCGCCCAAACCCTGGAGTTTTAAATGAAAATCCTCATACCCGCGCTCAATATACTTGATATCATCCACGGTGCTGATCCCGTCAGCGGCAAGCGCCGCAATAACAAGAGCCGCCCCGGCTCTCAGATCCGGTGCCGTGATGTTCGCTCCGGTGTACTTGGACACGCCATCGATGATCGCGGTGTTGCTCTCCACTTTAATATTAGCTCCCATACAGGTGAGCTCGTCCACATATTTAAATCGATTCTCGAAAATACTCTCTGTCACGATACTGGTACCCGCAGATAACCCCAGCGCGACCGTGATCTGCGGCTGCATATCTGTGGGAAATCCGGGATAAGGCAGGGTCTTTACGTGGGTATGACCCAAAGGCTTCGCCGCCACCACACGCACGGCATCGTCGGACTCTTCGATCTCACAGCCTATCTCCAGAAGCTTCGCGCTGATGGATTCCAGATGCTTCGGGATCACATTCTTTACCGTCACATCACCCTTCGTCACCGCCGCCGCGAACATGAAAGTGCCCGCCTCGATCTGATCCGGAATAATGCCATACTCCGTCCCA
>CAZUZZ010000180.1:0-4334 GCA_964625055.1 uncultured Bacteroides sp.
GCGAACCGAGAGTGGGCGCAGCATGAGATCGGTGAGCTTTTGAAGGAGGATAAAGTACAGTTTGAAAAGAAATGCCGTATCTGCGGCAAACCCCTTATATGGAATGCGCCTTATCCGATCTGCGACCGCTGCTATCGGAAGATGGAAAGGGATCAGCTATGACCTACACCTACTATACGGATGTGAGATGTCTGGATAACATCGGCCTGTTTCAGGAAAAAATAAAACTTCTGTCTCCTTACAGACAGCAGAAGATCGCTCTTTTGCGGCACCAGAAGGATAAGAACAGAAGTCTGGCGGCAGGGCTTTTGCTGGATCATGCGCTGTCGGCCTACGGCATTCAGGAAAGAAGCGCAGAGTATGAGATCGGCGAGTGGGGGAAACCTACCCTGAAGTATCATCCCCAGATCTGTTTTTCCCTGTCCCACTCCGGTGACTATGCGATCTGTACCATTGGCGATAAGCCTGTGGGAAATGATATCGAACTGGTAAAAGAAGGCCGGCTCAAGGTGGCGGACCGCTTTTTTGCAAAGGAGGAGCTGGACTGGCTCTACGATACGGAGGATCCGTCGGAGAAGACGCACAGGATGTTTCGGCTCTGGACCATGAAGGAGAGCTTTATCAAGGCCATCGGAAGAGGAATGTCCCTGTCTTTGCAGGATTTTACAGTGCATATGGGGGCGTCGGGGCGGGCCAGAGTGAGACACAGCTTTGACGCGAAATACTATCATATGAAAGAATATCGGGAGATCGACGGGTACTGTACGGCGGTCTGCTGCCAGGAGAGCGGGGACATGGCTTATGACATGATTCCGGTGGAACTGTACTGAGAATGGAGGAAGCAGGATGCGGAGGAAGAAGAGGATCCGGATCGCGATGGCGGTCCTGGCAGCGCTCTTTGCGGTCTATGTCGTATTTGTATATTGTCTGGTGAGCGCCTGTCTGGTCCCTTCCTTTATGGATAAGCTCAATGCCTTTGAGGATATCACGCGCAAGTGCTACAGCGAACAGGTACAGACAGCGGATATACAGGAAAACAGAAGTCAGCTGCTGCGAGAGACGGAGGAATGGGTCGAGACGGCCAGACGAACAAAAATACACGTGGAAACACCGGACGGTTACCGGTTGACGGCGGTGGAATTTCCGGCGGATGATCCGGACAGTGAACGGTGGGTGCTTCTCCTTCACGGCTACACCGGCTGGAAGGAGGAGATGTACCAGTTTGCCTGCTGGTATCACGGGCAGGGCTACTCTGTGCTTGTGCCGGATCTGCGCTGTCAGGGCGAGAGCGAGGGCGACTTCATCGGTATGGGGTGGACGGATCACTATGACTGTACGCTCTGGATCGATCATATTTTAGAGCAGTGTCCGGAGGCTGATATCGTACTCCACGGACAGTCCATGGGAGCCGCCACGGCGCTCATTATGGCGGGGGATGCGCAGGTATCCGACCATGTTAAGGCGGTGGTCTCTGACAGCGCATACACGGAGGCCTACGAGATGTTTGGAGATAAGATCACGGAGTGGTTTCATCTGCCGGCGGCTCCCTTTGTGGATTCCGCCTGTGTGATGCTGCGTCTGCGGGGCGGGTATAACCTGAAGGACGCGTCTCCCCTGCGGGCGGTGGCGGCAAGCGACATCCCGACGCTTTTTATCCATGGGGATGAAGACCGGATGATCGATGTGGGAATGTCCTATGAGCTGTACGAGACGGCATCCTGCGAGAAGGAACTCTTTATCGTGGAGGGGGCCGGACACGCGCAGGCACAGGATAAAGATCCGGAGGAATATTATGGAAAAATTAAAAAATTTTTAGGGCGTTACCTATAAGAGATGTGGTACAATAATAAAAAATGGAAAGAAGGATCGTCTATGAAGGGTAAACCGGAAAAAAGACCATATAGGGCGGCAAGGATGGCAGCAGGGGCGCTGATCGCGGCGCTGCTTTTGTCGTTTTCTTTCGGGCATACGGAGCAGGCTGTGGCGCGGGGTGCGGAAAAACGTCCGGTGCGGGTCAGCTTTTTCCCGATGGAGGGCTATCATGAGGTGCAGGATGATGGCAGTTTTTCCGGAATGGATGTGGAATATCTGGAAAATTTATGTAATTATGTAAACTGGTCGGTGCAATATGTCACCTGCAGCAGCTGGGATGAGGCCCTGCAGATGCTGGCGGACAAGAAAGTGGATCTGGTGGGTTCTGCACAGTATTCCCAGGAGAGAGCGGAGATTTACGATTATGCCGATCTGTCAAGCGGTTATACCTTCGGTGCGATCGCGGTGTCTGGTGACAGTCAGATCGCTCACGAGGATTTTGAGGCTATGGCGGACATTACCTACGGCGTTGTGTCCACTTATGTCAGAAAACAGGAATTTTTAGAGTATCTGGCGGGGCATGGGATCACAAATCCCAGTCTGCGGGAGTATGAGAGTACGGCGGCGCTGCAGGAGGCGCTGTCGAACGGGGAGATCGACGCTATGGTACATTCCCTCACGGAGATCAAGGAGGGGCAGCGGGTGATCGGACGCTTCGCTCCGAAGCCCATCTACTATATTACTTATCAGGGCAATGATGACCTGCTGCGGGAATTAAATCAGGGAATCGGAGATCTTAAGATGAACCGTCCGGAGCTGGAAAACGAGCTGATGGTCAAGTATTATGACAGCCGTATGGATCAGACCATTCTTCTGACCAGTGAAGAAAAGAATTATATTGCACAGCAAAAAACGCTGACTGTGGGTTATCCGGATGACTGTTATCCTTTCTCTTATGAGGATGAGGATGGCGTATACTGCGGCCTTTCCAGGCAGGCGCTGGAAGAGGTGGCTGCCCGCACGGGACTTACCTTTGACTATATCAAAATGGCGGATACAGAGGAGGCGAAACGGGCGCTTTCGGAAGGCCGTATCGATATCATGAATTACTGCGGCGAGACGGAAGGAACGGCAAGGCTGACCGGATATACGCTCACCAAGGAGTATGTGCAGGTGCCCAGAGTCGTTGTCATGAAGCGCGGAGAGCGGACGGAGTCGATCGGATCTCTGGCGGTGGCGAAGGAGCACGTGACAGACACAGGTCAGGTGCCCTATGCGGGGGAGAATATGGAACTTCTGGTCTGTGAGAACCAGAGGGATTGTCTGGAGGCGGTGCGTGACGGTAAGGCGCAGGCGGCTCTCTGTGACGGTTATCTGGCGGAATATCTTCTGGGTTCCCAGCTTGGGTTTGGACAGTTGGAGATCCATACAGTCTTAAGTGATGTGCATGGGATATGCATGATGGTCCTGGAGGACGGGGAATCGCTTTTGCCTGATATTCTGAATAAAGAGCTTTCGGAGATTTCCGATAAGATGGTGAACGACTATATGCTGCAGGATAATTTCTACGCAAAGATGAGCGTGGATGCTTTCATCCGGAATCACAGCATTGCCATTATTGTGATCGTTCTGGCCGTTGCGATTCTGGTCATTCTTGTGTTGTATCGGATGCTGCAGAACAGCAGGCGGCTCCAGAAACTGATGTACAAGGATACGGAATTTGATATCTCGAATCTCAATTATTTACAATACATAGCTTCCCAGAAGCTGCGCGCCGACACCGATAAAAACTATGCTATTGTGTATACGGACATATGCCAGTTTAAGAGCTATAACGCCATTTATGGCTGGGATGCGGGACAGAAGATCTTAGGGCGCATCATTGAGGTGATCGCGGCGGAGGTTGACAATGAGACAGAGCTCTTTGCCAGAAGCTACGGCAGCCACTTTGTGCTCTTTGTGTGCTATGAGGATATGGCAGCGCTGAGAGACCGCATGATGGCTTTGACGCACCGGATCTCCGACCATATTTACGAGCAGGAGGGCGTTCACATGGTGCAGGCGCTGGGAATCTGCGCTGTGGAGAAGGGACATACGGATATTCAGCTTGCATTGTCCTATGCGATGCAGGCGGTGGATCCTCTGCGGGACAGCTATATCAATGTCCTTCAGGTTTACGATGACAAACTCCGCGAGCGGCTCAGAGAGCAGCATGAGCGGGAGAAACTTTTAGATTCAGTGGATTTTCAAAAGGATTTCGTGGCATACTATCAGGCAAAGGTGGATATCCGCAACGAGAAAGTGGTTGGGGCGGAGGCGCTGGTGCGTTTCAAGGATCCAACGGCTGGCGGCGCCATCCGGGCTCCCGGGTTCTTCGTGCCCTATTATGAGCGGACAGGCAAGATCACGGAGATTGACTTCTTCGTGATGGAGAGCGTCTGTAAAATGCTGCGCAGGCGGCTCGATCAAGGGCTTTCCGTGGTTCCTGTGTCCTGCAATTTCTCCAGGACGCACTTTGTGGA